>NZ_JAKJSR010000008.1:0-7029 GCF_050337155.1 Vibrio cionasavignyae | reverse complement strand
AGAATGCCACGGTGAATACGTTCCCGGGCCTTGTACACACCGCCCGTCACACCATGGGAGTGGGCTGCAAAAGAAGTGGGTAGTTTAACCTTCGGGAGGACGCTCACCACTTTGTGGTTCATGACTGGGGTGAAGTCGTAACAAGGTAGCCCTAGGGGAACCTGGGGCTGGATCACCTCCTTATACGAAAGATTRTCTTGATGAGTGTTCACACAGATTGATTAGGTTTATGATGTAAAAGAGTGGTTGTTTTTACTTGTTAAGTGAAAACAACAAACAGTAAGTGCCCAACACTTACTACTTAGTGTCCCGTTCGTCTAGAGGCCTAGGACACCGCCCTTTCACGGCGGTAACAGGGGTTCGACTCCCCTACGGGATACCATTGGGTCGTTAGCTCAGTTGGTAGAGCAGTTGACTTTTAATCAATTGGTCGCAGGTTCGAATCCTGCACGACCCACCATTCTCTCTCCACGAGGGAAGCAATTTGCTTCTGCTTTTTAAAGCGGAAACGAAAAGCAAACTAAATGTGGGCGATTAGCTCAGTTGGGAGAGCACCTCCCTTACAAGGAGGGGGTCACTGGTTCGAGCCCGGTATCGCCCACCACTCTCTAAATATTTTTGGAAGTATCAATCCAAACCACTACTCATGTTGTTGGTTTGCATTTTTGACTCTGAAAGTCGTTAGAAAGTGCTTTTTTAGCACGCGTTTCGAAAGAAACTAGCTCTTTAACAATTTGGAAAGCTGACGAATAACATTTTGTTTTCATTGTTGTTCAAATAAAAGTTCTCAAATCCTATGTCTTACTCTTTTATAGAGATGGGATGTAGGTACCAACACACATTCAAGTGTTCTTGGAAACAGCATAACTTCGGTTGTGTTTGTTTATATTTGAGTCCGGCAAAATCGAATGCTATCTCGCTCATTCAAATAATGAGATAGCGACTTTGGTTGTTTGCCATACACCTTTTTGTTTTCACTTTTTAAAGTGAAATCAAATCGAAACCTTTTGGGGTTGTATGGTTAAGTGACTAAGCGTACACGGTGGATGCCTTGGCAGTCAGAGGCGATGAAGGACGTAATAACTTGCGATAAGCCCAGATTAGGTAGTAATAACCTGTGAGTCTGGGATTTCCGAATGGGGAAACCCACGTGCATAAGCACGTATCATTAACTCAATACATAGGTTAATGAAGCAAACCGGGGGAACTGAAACATCTAAGTACCCCGAGGAAGAGAAATCAACCGAGATTCCGAAAGTAGCGGCGAGCGAAATTGGAYTAGCCCTTAAGCTTTTAATGATGCAGGTGAAGAGTCTGGAAAGTCTCGCAGTAAAGGGTGATAGCCCCGTAACCGACACATCATAATCAGTGAAAACGAGTAAGGCGGGACACGTGATATCCTGTTTGAATATGGGGGGACCATCCTCCAAGGCTAAATACTACTGACTGACCGATAGTGAACCAGTACCGTGAGGGAAAGGCGAAAAGAACCCCTGTGAGGGGAGTGAAATAGAACCTGAAACCGTGTACGTACAAGCAGTAGGAGCCCACTTTGTTGGGTGACTGCGTACCTTTTGTATAATGGGTCAGCGACTTATATTCAGTGGCAAGGTTAACCGTTTAGGGGAGCCGTAGGGAAACCGAGTCTTAACTGGGCGTTCAGTCTCTGGATATAGACCCGAAACCAGGTGATCTAGCCATGGGCAGGTTGAAGGTTGAGTAACATCAACTGGAGGACCGAACCGACTAATGTTGAAAAATTAGCGGATGACTTGTGGCTAGGGGTGAAAGGCCAATCAAACCTGGAGATAGCTGGTTCTCCCCGAAAGCTATTTAGGTAGCGCCTCGGACGAATACTACTGGGGGTAGAGCACTGTTAAGGCTAGGGGGTCATCCCGACTTACCAACCCTTTGCAAACTCCGAATACCAGTAAGTAATATCCGGGAGACACACGGCGGGTGCTAACGTCCGTCGTGGAGAGGGAAACAACCCAGACCGCCAGCTAAGGTCCCAAAGTATAGCTAAGTGGGAAACGATGTGGGAAGGCTTAGACAGCTAGGATGTTGGCTTAGAAGCAGCCATCATTTAAAGAAAGCGTAATAGCTCACTAGTCGAGTCGGCCTGCGCGGAAGATGTAACGGGGCTAAGCTATACACCGAAGCTGCGGCAATATGATTTATCGTATTGGGTAGGGGAGCGTTCTGTAAGCCGTTGAAGGTGRACTGTAAGGTYTGCTGGAGGTATCAGAAGTGCGAATGCTGACATGAGTAACGATAAAGGGGGTGAAAAACCTCCTCGCCGGAAGACCAAGGGTTCCTGTCCAACGTTAATCGGGGCAGGGTAAGTCGACCCCTAAGGCGAGGCCGAAAGGCGTAGTCGATGGGAAACGGGTTAATATTCCCGTACTTCTTATAATTGCGATGGGGGGACGGAGAAGGCTAGGTGGGCCTGGCGATGGTTGTCCAGGTTCAAGTACGTAGGCGGGTGGTTTAGGTAAATCCGGACCACTATTAACGCTGAGATACGATGTCGAGCTACTACGGTAGTGAAGTCATTGATGCCATGCTTCCAGGAAAAGCCTCTAAGCTTCAGATTATAAGAAATCGTACCCCAAACCGACACAGGTGGTCGGGTAGAGAATACCAAGGCGCTTGAGAGAACTCGGGTGAAGGAACTAGGCAAAATGGTACCGTAACTTCGGGAGAAGGTACGCTCTTGGCGGTGAAGTCCCTTGCGGATGGAGCTACTAGGAGTCGCAGATACCAGGTGGCTGCAACTGTTTATTAAAAACACAGCACTGTGCAAAATCGTAAGATGACGTATACGGTGTGACGCCTGCCCGGTGCCGGAAGGTTAATTGATGGGGTTAGACTTAGGTCGAAGCTCTTGATCGAAGCCCCGGTAAACGGCGGCCGTAACTATAACGGTCCTAAGGTAGCGAAATTCCTTGTCGGGTAAGTTCCGACCTGCACGAATGGCGTAATGATGGCCACGCTGTCTCCACCCGAGACTCAGTGAAATTGAAATCGCTGTGAAGATGCAGTGTACCCGCGGCTAGACGGAAAGACCCCGTGAACCTTTACTACAGCTTGGCACTGAACATTGACCCTACATGTGTAGGATAGGTGGGAGCCTTTGAAGCATGCACGCTAGTGTGTGTGGAGGCAATCTTGAAATACCACCCTTGTATGCTTGATGTTCTAACGTTGGYCCCTAATCGGGRTTGCGGACAGTGCCTGGTGGGTAGTTTGACTGGGGCGGTCTCCTCCCAAAGAGTAACGGAGGAGCACGAAGGTGGGCTAAACACGGTTGGACATCGTGTGGTTAGTGCAATGGCATAAGCCCGCTTGACTGCGAGAATGACAATTCGAGCAGGTACGAAAGTAGGTCATAGTGATCCGGTGGTTCTGAATGGAAGGGCCATCGCTCAACGGATAAAAGGTACTCCGGGGATAACAGGCTGATACCGCCCAAGAGTTCATATCGACGGCGGTGTTTGGCACCTCGATGTCGGCTCATCACATCCTGGGGCTGAAGTCGGTCCCAAGGGTATGGCTGTTCGCCATTTAAAGTGGTACGCGAGCTGGGTTTAGAACGTCGTGAGACAGTTCGGTCCCTATCTGCCGTGGGCGTTGGAAGATTGAAGGGGGCTGCTCCTAGTACGAGAGGACCGGAGTGGACGAACCTCTGGTGTTCGGGTTGTCATGCCAATGGCATTGCCCGGTAGCTAAGTTCGGAATCGATAACCGCTGAAAGCATCTAAGCGGGAAGCGAGCCCTGAGATGAGTCTTCCCTGGCACTTTAAGTGTCCTAAAGGGTTGTTCAAGACTAGAACGTTGATAGGCAGGGTGTGTAAGTGCTGCGAGGCATTGAGCTAACCTGTACTAATTGCCCGTGAGGCTTAACCATACAACACCCAAAGGGTTTTGATTGGACTCAAAGCAAGAACATAATTGAATGTGTATTTAAGAACTTTTATTCAGCTTTCCAGATTAATTTTGCCTTCAGTTTTTCATAAAAGCTGAAAGTAAAAGAAGAATTTGCTTGGCGACCATAGCGTTGCGGACCCACCTGATCCCATGCCGAACTCAGAAGTGAAACGCAGTAGCGCCGATGGTAGTGTGGGGTTTCCCCATGTGAGAGTAGGACATCGCCAGGCTTTAATATCGACTTGTCTCGATTGAGACGAGTCAACATAGTTTTTTAAGTAAATACTTAGAATATTATGTTGACTTTCAAAGTAGATAGCGTATTATACGCGTCCTGCTTAAGTGCTAAGGCATTGAAAGCAAAGCTCTTTAACAATATAGACCTATATCAATCTGTGTGGACACTTGTTGATGATAATCACTAGATACTTCGGTATCAACAATGGTTTTCAATGAACACGTGACCTAAGGGTAGTAAGTTCGCTTACTGTCACACAGTCAAAATTCATTATCGTTCTGTTGGAACGATAATAGCTTTAAAATTACTTCTTACTTTTTAAGTAAGGGACAGTTTTGAAGTCAGTATTCATTGAGCCGACAAAATCTTAAATTGAAGAGTTTGATCATGGCTCAGATTGAACGCTGGCGGCAGGCCTAACACATGCAAGTCGAGCGGAAACGACAACATTGACCCTTCGGGTGATTTGTTGGGCGTCGAGCGGCGGACGGGTGAGTAATGCCTGGGAAATTGCCCTGATGTGGGGGATAACCATTGGAAACGATGGCTAATACCGCATAATGCCTTCGGGCCAAAGAGGGGGACCTTCGGGCCTCTCGCGTCAGGATATGCCCAGGTGGGATTAGCTAGTTGGTGAGGTAATGGCTCACCAAGGCGACGATCCCTAGCTGGTCTGAGAGGATGATCAGCCACACTGGAACTGAGACACGGTCCAGACTCCTACGGGAGGCAGCAGTGGGGAATATTGCACAATGGGCGCAAGCCTGATGCAGCCATGCCGCGTGTATGAAGAAGGCCTTCGGGTTGTAAAGTACTTTCAGCAGTGAGGAAGGTTCATGCGTTAATAGCGTATGGATTTGACGTTAGCTGCAGAAGAAGCACCGGCTAACTCCGTGCCAGCAGCCGCGGTAATACGGAGGGTGCGAGCGTTAATCGGAATTACTGGGCGTAAAGCGCATGCAGGTGGTTTGTTAAGTCAGATGTGAAAGCCCGAGGCTCAACCTCGGAACTGCATTTGAAACTGGCGGACTAGAGTACTGTAGAGGGGGGTAGAATTTCAGGTGTAGCGGTGAAATGCGTAGAGATCTGAAGGAATACCAGTGGCGAAGGCGGCCCCCTGGACAGATACTGACACTCAGATGCGAAAGCGTGGGGAGCAAACAGGATTAGATACCCTGGTAGTCCACGCCGTAAACGATGTCTACTTGGAGGTTGTGGCCTTGAGCCGTGGCTTTCGGAGCTAACGCGTTAAGTAGACCGCCTGGGGAGTACGGTCGCAAGATTAAAACTCAAATGAATTGACGGGGGCCCGCACAAGCGGTGGAGCATGTGGTTTAATTCGATGCAACGCGAAGAACCTTACCTACTCTTGACATCTAGAGAATCCAGCGGAGACGCAGGAGTGCCTTCGGGAACTCTAAGACAGGTGCTGCATGGCTGTCGTCAGCTCGTGTTGTGAAATGTTGGGTTAAGTCCCGCAACGAGCGCAACCCTTATCCTTGTTTGCCAGCACRTAATGGTGGGAACTCCAGGGAGACTGCCGGTGATAAACCGGAGGAAGGTGGGGACGACGTCAAGTCATCATGGCCCTTACGAGTAGGGCTACACACGTGCTACAATGGCGCATACAGAGGGCAGCAAGCTAGCGATAGTGAGCGAATCCCAAAAAGTGCGTCGTAGTCCGGATTGGAGTCTGCAACTCGACTCCATGAAGTCGGAATCGCTAGTAATCGTGGATCAGAATGCCACGGTGAATACGTTCCCGGGCCTTGTACACACCGCCCGTCACACCATGGGAGTGGGCTGCAAAAGAAGTGGGTAGTTTAACCTTCGGGAGGACGCTCACCACTTTGTGGTTCATGACTGGGGTGAAGTCGTAACAAGGTAGCCCTAGGGGAACCTGGGGCTGGATCACCTCCTTATACGAAAGATTGTCTTGATGAGTGTTCACACAGATTGATTAGGTTTAGAAGTTTTGAGTAAGGACACCTTTTTCCGGTTGGTCTATAGCTCCTCTGGGAGCGCGCTTTGCTGGCGGTGACGGGGTTTGGGGTTCGCTCCGGGATAGCTTTTCTATGTTTTCTTGTTTTGTTTACTAGAAATGAGAGTCTTTAAAAATGGTTACTGTTTAAGTAACACATGCTCTTTAACAATTTGGAAAGCTGACGAATAATAATGTGATTTCATTGTTGTTCAAATAAAAGTTCTCAAATCCTATGTCTTTAAGATGTAGGTACCAACACACATTCAAGTGTTCTTGGAAACACCATAACTTCGGTTGTGATGTTTATATTTGAGTCCGGCAAAATCGAATGCTATCTCGCTCATTCAAATAATGAGATAGCGACTTTGGTTGTTTGCCATACATAAGACCTTTTGGGGTTGTATGGTTAAGTGACTAAGCGTACACGGTGGATGCCTTGGCAGTCAGAGGCGATGAAGGACGTAATAACTTGCGATAAGCCCAGATTAGGTAGTAATAACCTGTGAGTCTGGGATTTCCGAATGGGGAAACCCACGTGCATAAGCACGTATCATTAACTCAATACATAGGTTAATGAAGCAAACCGGGGGAACTGAAACATCTAAGTACCCCGAGGAAGAGAAATCAACCGAGATTCCGAAAGTAGCGGCGAGCGAAATTGGANTAGCCCTTAAGCTTTTAATGATGCAGGTGAAGGCTCTGGAAAGTGCCGCAGTAAAGGGTGATAGCCCCGTAACCGACACATCATAATCAGTGAAAACGAGTAAGGCGGGACACGTGATATCCTGTTTGAATATGGGGGGACCATCCTCCAAGGCTAAATACTACTGACTGACCGATAGTGAACCAGTACCGTGAGGGAAAGGCGAAAAGAACC
>NZ_JAKJSR010000007.1:0-3454 GCF_050337155.1 Vibrio cionasavignyae | reverse complement strand
TTGAATTCTCCACAACCAACATCGTAAATAAGGTTGCGGTGATAATTAAGCTGATAAGGCTTATACATACGATTTGGTAGAAAGATAATAGCGATTAAAATATTTTATTTCAACGACATAACAAAATAGCACAACCATCAAAACAACCACCCAGACCGCCATTATCGCTAGCCATACNGAGATRCCACCTAACCCCTTAAGYAAATARCGCRACCAYAAGNCCAAATTACTAGCTATYTTACCTRGCAATCCATTCGAAAATAATTGTCACATAATCGCAGTAAAACCGCCCCAAATGGGTAGNTCATAATAAAAAAAAGTRGGCAAATGCCCACTTAAAAGTAACCGCTGACAAGTAGAGTCTAATGAGAATAAGGCTATCGGCCGTTGCGCATCACTGTTTTTATCGAGTTGAGCCTGTGTTACGACGTTTCCATCTAGTAGGCTTTAATGTGTACTCGTTTCTTCGTCGAAGCACTTTACATCAGCAACAGCGAGGTCATAATCATCGGTTGAAAACGCTACAGCGAGAAATGAAAAAGTTGGCACGATAAAACCACGAATGGGCTTATCTTCAAGAACAGAGTCATACCATTTGTTATATGTAACTTGCTCATCAGTTAGTGCTTGAGTGTCCGCTTCATATTTAGGCGCGAGTTGTGAGCGTTTTACTTCTGTGACAGCGTATTCCACTTTTTTTTCTAGCGAGTTCAGTGTTTGCTCACCGTCATACCCCTTTAGCTTTTCTAAGATAGAGGCGAGGTCTGCGCACGCCTTTTTGATTGGGCGAGCCTTACTCTGTGCACCAATCGCTAACTCTGTAAGCATTGACCATTCAGGAAAAGACAGCTTGTACGTCTTCTGTGTTAGTTCATGTACTGGCGAACGCAGTGCCAAAACCTGATTGATGTTGGTTTTTTGGTTTTTCTGCGTTGAATCACCGAGTACATGTAAACGGCCTAAATCGTCTGTCGCCCAAAGTGCCGCGCTTTCCTCACCTAAATTTATTGCAATGGGAAGCCGTGACATAGGGCGGATATTTTTTAACTCTTCCATTGCGGTCAGGTTTTTTTCGGTATTTAGTTCTTTATATTGAGGGTTTTTTTTATCCTCAACGTTAGGATACTCGACGCCAAATAAATAGATGTCTGTTGGTAAATATTTAAGGTCATTATTCATCGTTTTCTACCTCCAGAAAGCGCCCATCGTTAGCATCGGCATTATATAGCACTGGTGTTTTCGTTTTTTTTCCTGATTGAATCACCTTCCATGACTGAGCGCCATTTCCATTCATTTCATAACGGTGATCTGGCCCATAACGTCTTATGGTTATTTTTGCTGCTCCTCTTTGTGTTTCATTACCGTTGTTACTGATATTTCCCACTTTCGCATAAACGTTCTTTTCATCGCCTTCATTAGAAAACGCAAGCCACGTTTTTTCTTCAACGTTGATCAACACTTTGCGGTACGAGTTTACTGCCCACACGTATTTTCCATTAGGGCTGATAGCAGTTTGTACATAAACACGTTCCTTAATCGTTTTTTCTGGCTTAAATTCGTCCTCAGGGAAAATTTTATAGAGCATTTTTAAAGTCTTGGCATCGAAAACCACCACACCCAAATCACCGACATAAATGAGCTTACCGTCAACAATGACCGTAGATTCTGAAATATCGACATCTACTTCTTCCTTGACTCCTGTCGCGAGTGTGTATTTAAAGCGCTTAAAACCGTCTGAGAAATAGATGTAGCTAGAGTCATCCGCCCAGACCAAATATGGCTTGGTGCGCGCACTGCCCAACTGAATGGTCTGTTGCGTTTTTAAGTCAAAGATGGCTTTTATCAGAGGCTCTCCATTACTGTATGCGTATGCCACATAACGATTGTTGGGTGAACGGCTCATCGTAAAGTTCTGTGGTGACGCGGTGCTTGGCATGTCATCCGTGACTAAACGTAAATCTGTCCCATCAATTTTCACGCTCCAAATTTTGTAGCCGTTTTCGTAATCATTTACGAGAGGGTCTCGAGTGCTGACATTATTCCACCAAAACTGAATTCGAGGTTTGTCATAAGAGCTCGCATCAGACAAATCTTCACGGGGCCACTCTTTTGCTCGGCGAACGGCATAGCCTGGTTTTGCGGGAAGTGTGCCTGGGTATTCAGGCTTGGACAGGTCTTCAGAGTAAACAATAAAGTTGTGCTCACTTTGCCATTGGCAGCGTGGTTCTGTCACCTCTTTGCGTTCGAGTGACGTTGTTTCGCTAACATCGTAACAGGCCTTTTGAGCGGGTTCTTTTTTTACGGATTGTGTTGTTTCAGCATTCGAAGTTTGATTACTTTCTTCACCACAGCCTGTTAATAACATAACTGTCGAAAGAAGCATGATACTTAACGTTGTTTGTTTCATTTTATAATAGTTCCGTGAGTTTAATGTCTTGGTAAATTACTGACATTAATACCGTTTTATCTGAGTTATGAGATCGGCAATGACGGGTTAGGTTGACCCGTTTTACTTCTGGTAGCCAACCACTAAACACGACTTCTTTACGGTACTGGTCCACAAACTCAGCCTCGCGTAAGAAAATCTTTTGGCTCCATGTTTCATCAACACACGTCAGTTGGAAAAAATCATCCGGTTGATCGCACTGGGGGTTACTTTTATACGTGATTACAATGCCTTCACTTGGTGAGTTAACAACAGCGGCAGCAACACCTTGCTCGTTTTGGCTGATGATATTGTAATCTGATTTACTTGGAGCTTGAGTATCTAGATTCGGCAGCGAAATCACAGGTTCGGAGCTCGCATCAAAGTTGTGAGCGGAAGAATAATCACTGAGGTTAACTTTAACCGCTTTTTCATTCTTCCCACTCTTTAATTCATTGAGTTGCTGAGTATTGAGTTGAGCCCGAGAATAATAAAGAGCAACATCACTTTGTACGCTGCCGTTTATTTTGTATGGAAGCCAAATATGAGGCAAAGGAACACCAAGTGGCTCTCTCTTTGTTTTACTTCCAGCCTTAAATGGGCTCAATTCGGTTTGAAGTAATTCTGTGTATGTTTCGCCTTCGTTAGGCCAATCAGCGACCACTACCTCAACTTCTTCTGCAGTAAGACCAAAAACACGGGCGCAAGCGTATTCGTCCAACACACCCTCATAGACTTTTTTACCGTCTTGGTACAGCTGAAACGCTTCCCCTGACAGAAATGCTTCGGAGTCTTCATCATATAAGCTGATATCGACCGATCTTTGAGGCAAGGATTTAGTGCTTTGATAGARCGATTGGTCTACATCAGAAAAGCGTCCGTCGTTTTGAATTTGGATTTCTCGCCAAATTTCTGATTGCCAAGCGACATAAATGTAACCACGATCAATAGATATATACCCTGAATCACCCTTATGAACCGGRACCACCGGYACCAACACGTTATCCCACTCGTCCATCTGAGCTTCTT
>NZ_JAKJSR010000006.1:0-1052 GCF_050337155.1 Vibrio cionasavignyae | reverse complement strand
ACCAGTGAGGTGGCCGTGGCGGTCACGGCGGATGGCAGTTGGAGCTTGAGCTTGGACATGAGCAGCTTGCAAGACGGCGCCATCACTTTGAGCGTGAGCGGCACCAACAACCTCGGCGCGGTTGCAACCACGGTGACAGACAGCAGCGTGTCGATGTCACGACTCAAACCCACGTTAACGGGGGCGACGTTTAACCCCACGCACCAAGCGATTGGCCAAAGCGTTGAGGTGACCTTGACGTTTGATAGTGAGATGGAGTCGGCGACGGCGACATTAGGGGGCCAACCGATCAGCACCTTAGCGGCCACAGCAGACCGCACCATTTGGCGAGGAAGCGTGGTGGTACCAAGCAGCGTAGAGCGCAGTGTCGCGCTGGTCGTCAGCGATTACCAAGACGCGGTCGGTAATGTGGGGGATGACAACAGCACGCAGGCGCTGGCCATTACCCCAACCTTGAGTATTGGTGCCATCAATGGGGGCAAGACCATCAACACCACGGACGCGAGCGCCGTTGCCATTAGCGGCAGCAGCACTCGGTTTGAGGACGGGGAAACGTTGAGCGTCGTCGCGAGTGATAGCGTGGGGGGCAAGACCAGTGAGGTGGCGGTGGCGGTCACGGCGGATGGCAGTTGGAGCTTGAGCTTAGACATGAGTAGCTTGCAAGACGGCGCCATCACTTTGAGCGTGAGCGGCACCAACAACCTCGGCGCGGTTGCAACCACGGTGACAGACAGCAGCGTGTCGATGTCACGACTCAAACCCACGTTAACGGGGGCGACGTTTAACCCCACGCACCAAGCGATTGGTGAAAGCGTAGAAGTGACCTTGACGTTTGATAGTGAGATGGAGTCGGCGACGGCGACATTAGGGGGCCAACCGATCAGCACCTTAGCGGCCACAGCAGACCGCACCATTTGGCGAGGAAGCGTGGTGGTACCAAGCAGCGTAGAGCGCAGTGTCGCGCTGGTCGTCAGCGATTACCAAGACGCGGTCGGTAATGTGGGGGATGACAACAGCACGCAGGCGCTGGCCATTACCCCAACCTTGAGTAT
>NZ_JAKJSR010000005.1:0-4982 GCF_050337155.1 Vibrio cionasavignyae | reverse complement strand
ATTGACTCAATATTTGAAATTAAGGACTAGAAACATAACAAATTGTTCAAGCAGACAGCTAACGTTTGACGATTTTGGTTTGGTTGAGTTTAATGATTACGGTGGCTTTGTTCGAGTGTAGTGGTAGTTAGCTGCTACTTAACAAGGCGTTATACCACAAGGAGTAATAAGTGATTGTAGTTGCACGTTTTTCTTTTCCTCACGAAGCTCATATTGCGAAAGCAAGCCTAGAGAGCGCGGGAATCGAGAGTCATATCGCTGACGAGCACACGGTGAATACACAGTGGTTGTACTCAAACGCGATAGGTGGTGTTCGGCTAATGGTTGCAGAAGCTGACGCAGATGATGCGACTCAAATACTGAATAGCGACTTCTCAGAGTCATTGGAACATGGTGTTGTTGCTGATAACTCACAGGATGTGTGTCCAAATTGTGGAAGTAAAGATTTATCCGCACATACTAAAGGTAAGCGACCAGCATTCTTAGTGTTTATTTTACTCGGATTTCCATTGTTCTTTTATAAGCATGGGTATAAATGTAATCAGTGTGGTGAGTTCAGTGAAACACTTTGAGCCGTGGTATAACAAAGCGTTTAAGACGGATTCCCAACGCTTGGAATTTTCGGTTTGCTTTGAATTTAGTGTTTACGGCACAATGGTTTAGGTAAGGTGGTTTGCGTTGCTCACCACTTAACGCGGCGTTAGGTGCTCATCAATCAAAAGGAATTGAACACAATGGTTACATGTTACGTTCGGTATATTATCGACCCTTTCAAAGTATCTGAGTTTGAAGAGTATGCAAAAATGTGGATACCGTTGGTTACCCGATTAGGTGGGCAGCATAACGGGTATTTTCTACCTTCAGAGGGTGCAAATAACGTAGCTCTAGCGCTATTTACTTTTCCAAGTCTAGCGGACTACGAGGCGTACCGTAATAAGTCACTAGCTGATAGTGAGTGTATTAAAGCATTTAAGTTTGCAGACGATACACGCTGTGTTTTAAGTGTAGAACGTAGTTTCTTTAGACCAGTGTTTAACTGATAGTACGCACCTAACAATCGCTTCAAGTTGATTCGTAACGCTTGGCGGTTTTGGTGTTAATTTTGGTTTGGGTGATTACGGTTTAAAATTCGGCTTCAGTGGTGCGTAACTCACAACTTAAGCGGGCGTTATGTGGCAGGAGGCTACGTGCAGTTCACATTTAGGGAAACAACACCAAGCGATAAGGATTTTTCAAATCTAGTCGCAGAGTTGAGCTCAGAACTTAGAGTTCTTACTTCAGACTCTGGCGAGAGTTCATTCCATGCGGATTCTTTTAGTTTGGGTACTGATATTTGTTTAGTCATCTATCAAAGTGAAAAAGCCGTTGCATGCGGTTCATTTCGCAAGCACGACAGTGAAACTTGTGAGTTGAAGCGAATGTACTCAAAGTACCGAGGAGCGGGTAGTTATCTAATCACCCAGCTTGAGAGTTGTGCAGTGATTAAAGGTTACAAGCGCTCAGTACTTTCAACACGCAAGGTTAATGATAATGCAGTGTGTTTCTACGAGCGACATGGTTACTCAAAAGTTAGCGCTTATGGAAAATACGTCCATGCAAGCAAGTCTGTTTGTTTGGGCAAGTCGTTAGCCACATAACAAACTACTCAAGTGGACGCCATAAGCTTGGCGGTTTTGGTTTGAAGTTAAGTGCGCTTGGTAAGTTAATCGTCAGCGCCACTTAGCAGGGCGTTATGTGCGGGAGTTATTTACATGAATCAACCACCAAAAAAGCTGGATGGCGCACAGGTTATTGAATGGGCGTGGTCTGGTTCAAAACCGTTCGGGAATGTTCAAGATACATCAGGAAAGTTAACTAAAGAAATTTTTGGATTAGCGATATGTCAATATTTGAATAGCGAAACTGTTTACGTGTTTAGCTGTGATAGGAGCTGGGAAGTAGTGCAAGATTCAGATTTCTCATCTGTAGACGAAGCCAAATCTTATCTACCAGAGCAGTATAGAACGGTGCCAGTTAGTTGGATGCACGGGTAACAAGCACATAACAAACTGTTTAAGAGTGATTCGCAACGCGTGGCATTTTTACCATGCGTTGGTTTAAGTGATTAAGGTGGCATGCGGCGGCATCGGTATTGCGTTGCTCACACCTTAACAGGGCGTTAGCTACGTCTCGTATGTAAAGGAGTTCCAGTGGTAAAAGTTCTTGTTAGCTCGTGCTTGGTTGGTAATAAAGTAAGGTACAACGCGAGTTGTTTATCAATTTCAGAGTTTGAATTGCATTGGCTCAAATCAAACCTAGATCCAGTGGTCTTTTGTCCTGAAGTATCGGCAGGTCTGCTTATACCGAGAGCACCTGCTGAAATTATCTCAGGAAATGGCGCCGATGTACTTGATGGTTTGGCAAACGTTGTTGGAAATGATGGAATTGATGTTACTAAGGAATTTGTATTTGGAGCGGAGAACGCTTTAGAACTCTGTCAAAATCACCAAATAAAATACGCTGTACTCGCAGAAGGCAGCCCCTCTTGTGGTAGTTCAAAAATTTACGATGGAACATTCAACGGGATTAAAATCGATGGAGCAGGTG
Organism: Vibrio cionasavignyae; assembly: GCF_050337155.1. Taxonomy (NCBI): domain Bacteria; kingdom Pseudomonadati; phylum Pseudomonadota; class Gammaproteobacteria; order Vibrionales; family Vibrionaceae; genus Vibrio; species Vibrio cionasavignyae. The sequence goes on along the minus strand of NZ_JAKJSR010000005.1, from coordinate 2,396 downwards.
TCGCTACAGCATTGTTAGAGCGTAATGGCATTAAAGTCTACAGTCAGCATACGATAGCTAAACTCCGAAGCACGTTGGAAAAGCATAGCTAACAAATTGTTCAAGCAGACAGCTAACGTTTGGCGATTTTGGTTTGGTTGAGTTTAGTGATTACGGTGGCTTTGTTTGGGTGTAGTGGTAGTTAGCTGCTACTTAACAAGGCGTTATGTGCTTTTATCAAAAAGGTAAATTTAAAACGATGGATACACACCTAAAAATAGTAGAAGCTTTGGCAAATGGTATTGATCCTGTTACTGGTGAACTTCTTCCAAGTGATTCTCCATACAATCATCCTGATGTAATAAGGGCGTTATTTACTATGCTTGATTTGGTAAAAAATCCACCAAAGAAAGCTGCGAAAGTGAAAAAGACACCCGAGCAAAAACAAGCGGAAAATATTGAAAGTGGCTTGCCTAAAAATGCAGGGTTACCTTGGACTGATGAGCAGCGCTCTGACTTAGCAAGCCAGTTTTCATCTGGCCAAGAAATCAGGGTGTTGGCAGAAATTCACGGACGCACAACTGGTGCTATTACTTCCGAGCTAAAGAAGCAAGGTCTTATCGAGGAATAAGGTAGTAGGCACATAACAAATTGCTCAAGCAGACAGCTAACAGTTGGCGATTTTGGTTTGGTTGAGTTCAGTGATTAAGGTGGCTTTGCTTGAGTGTCGCGGTAGTTAGCTGCAACTTAGCAAGGCGTTAGCCGTTCATCGCGACTTACGGAGAAACTTGTGATTGTAAGGAAAGCAACGAGTGAAGATTCTGCCAAGTTACTAGAGCTTATAGAGCTCAAGGCCGAGTTTGATCGCGCAATGAAAGGCTTTACTGGAGAGATCTCTACAACTATCGGCAAAATCGAGAGTACGTTATTTGGTCGTGTCCCGTATGCACATGCTTTGATTCTAGAAGTTGAAGGGGAAGCACTAGGTTTTGCTCTTTTCCACTATCGTTACTCATCGTTCAAAGGTGAGCCATCAGTTTGGTTGGATGACCTTTTGGTTAATCTTGAGCATAGGTCAAATGGGTACGGTGAAGCATTGATGCAAGAGCTAATGGCTCACGCTAAAAGTATGTCAACGTCTCACATCGCTTGGACAGCANGCCCACTCAACAAAAAAGCTCATCTGTTTTACAAAAGACTAGGTGCAGAGATTGAGCGAATGGATGGTGATAGACCTTACTTTCGTTGGGCAGTGAACGGCTAACAAATTGTTCAAGCAGACAGCTAACGTTTGACGATTTTGGTTTGGTTGAGTTTAGTGATTACGGTGGCTTTGTTTAAGTGCGGTGGCAGTTAGCTGCTACTTAACAAGGCGTTAGTTGCACTTGGAAATCTAGTGGTCAAATCGTTGTCCCTTTAGCTATGCAGTGACAAGCCCCACTGCTTAACGTTCTTTCCGGTGGCAGCGGCAAAGCGTCATTCGCTTTAGCCATCGAGGTTTTGCGGAACTGCTTTTTGTGTCCGTCCGTGAGCAACGAAAGTAACATCTTCCTCAACCCGTTTTTCAGTGACTTCAGTGGTTTCTTTTTCGCGCCAACTCGCATTAACCGAAAGATGTCAGTTCTGTCAGCTATCAAGTACGGCGTGGTGATAGTAATTTGGTTTACAGCAAGCAATGAGCATCTTGGTGCAAATAAAAGAATAGGGGCGTAGGCAACTAACAAACTACTCAAGTGGACGCCATAAGCTTGGCGGTTTTGGTTTGAAGTTAAGTGCGCTTGGCAAGTTAATCGTTAGCGCCACTTAGCAGGGCGTTAGCTGCACGAGCAGACATCCGTGTCTGTCTCATCAGGTTAGCTCTCCCAGTTGCGCTCTAGGTTTACGATCTCTGAATTTATGCGGGTAAATGTTTTTTCGTAGTTGCTATTGAAGAAAAACTCTTTGCCTGCCGTTAAATCGAGAACCGAGTATTCAAACTCGTGATCACCAATAGCTTCTTCTATTAATGCACAAATAATGTTTGCTCGTTCCTGTGTCATTTTATCTGAGGCGTTAAAGTGGAGTTTTACTAATCGAGGTTGACCATGTAGTACAACGTTTAACTCAGGGTTGTCAGCGCCGATGTAAAAATGACCCACTAACGCCGATTTAAAATTGACCCACCTGAGGCAAACTATCCGTTCGTAAATGGACAAAGCGGCGGATTATGATCAATCAGGAGCAACTAGTGGAAATACACGTTTTACATCAGCAAGGGCAAAGCATCCGCCGCATCGCGAGAGATTTAGGTATCTCAAGGAATACCGTTCGCACTTATCTTCGAGACAGAAGTAAAGAGTCTGTGTATCCCGAGCGGCAATCTCGACCAACCAAATTACAGCCTTACCACAATTACAGCCTTACCACGACTACTTGCG
>NZ_JAKJSR010000004.1:0-26050 GCF_050337155.1 Vibrio cionasavignyae | reverse complement strand
TCTCTCAATGGTCGAATGCGTTCGCTGACGATACAACACTAACGGCGGCATTACTGGATAGGCTTCTTCATCACTCACACATCGTACAAATCAGCGGAGAAAGCTATCGATTACGAGGAAAAAAGGCGGCTGGAACCATACCAACTGTACTAGAAAATCTATCTGAAAGTAGAAGTTAATTACGTGGGTGGGTCAGTTTTACTTCGGCGATAACGTCGATAAGTGGGTCAATTTTAAACTGGCGTTGACAGGGTCGTGCGCCTTCAACAATCACAAGTGTGTTTAACCGCTTTAAAGCTGCAATGAATCGTGCGGTTGAGTGGGAGCTCCTCGAAGGGCATAACCTTGATAAAGTGAAGCTTATCAAAAGAGATAATACTTTGGTTCGTTACCTCTCTAAAGAGCAAGAGTCCGCACTATTTGAACAAATACAACAGCGTGATGAGCGTTTGAGGCAAGAGCAATACAATAGAACGAATGTGATGCCAACAGAGCGTTACATTGATTATTTCGAACCTTTGATTGTCATGGCGGTGAATACTGGTATGCGAAAAGGTGAAATGCTCTCGTTGAGTTGGGATCATGTCTCAATGGAGAACCGTTATCTAACGATTAGTTCAGAGAATGCTAAGTCGAAGAAGAAACGGACGATTCCGCTTAACGATACGCTATATAACATGCTCGAAACTTGGCGCGACCAACATCCCGATACTGAACATGTTTTAGTTCATATGGGTAAAGCCATCGATTATTTTCAGCATCCTTGGGAGCAAACCTTGAAGGGAGCAAAAATTGAGAACTTTCGGTTTCACGACTTACGTCATCATTTTGCCAGTAAGCTTGTTATGGCTGGAGTTGATTTAAATATCGTCCGTGAATTATTGGGACACTCAGATTTAAAAATGACACTCCGCTATGCTCATTTAGCCCCAGAGCAAAAAGCCGCAGCGATAAGCTTGATAGGCTAATCAATATTTGTTTGTGTGCCTGAAATGTGATGTTACAAAACGCATGGTAAATCATTGAGCTTAATGATCTAAGCAATGAGACGGAATAGTTTCCTTATGGCAATATTCACCACAATTTTTTAGTTGTGAGGAAACCATGCGCCCATTTTTATCTTTGTTATTAGTTTCACTTTTGTCTGGCTGTGCCGCGTCTGTCGATATAATCCACCCGGAGCCTAGAGTCGTAGAGAATCGTTTTATGACCGATAAAGGGTATGATTACGCTTGGACAAGAGTGGTTGATTGGTTTGCTGAACACCATATCACAATCGATAAACTGGATAAGCAATCGGGTATTGTTACAGCTAAGCACAGGTTAACCGTAGATAATGGTGAAGCTTTATGTGGTCAAGTCGTAGGGACTGGTACATATCAAATCCTGAGTTCTGATAGAACAATATCTTTGAATGTGTTGGTTCGTGAACAAGAGGATAACTCTGCTACTGTGCAAATGAACCTGAACGGCGAAATAGTGGTTCGTGCTCGCAATTGGGATACTGGAGCTAACATCAGTACGAGGGGGCATTGTGTGAGTACAGGTAAACTTGAAAGGTCACTATCAACATATGTAAATTAATGTAGCCTTCGGGTTTTCCATGCCTAGCCATTGGTTGTGACCTTGTTGCATACTGTTGTTAATTACAGTATTTTGGTGGTCGTATTTAGTAGCAAGGAGTGCTAAAAGTGACCCTAATTCAACGTCAGTTTATCAGGCTTGAAGAGATCTCAAATAAAACGCACTTAACCAAATGGGATGTGTTGGGGGCGATTGAAGAGGGGAACCTTCAATTGTGTGCTTGGGTTGATGAAACCAATTTTGGAGCACTATTTAGATTAGATGGGCAAAGAGTTGTCGCTGCTGTATTCGATTATGTAGGGGTTGTAAAACTTACCCCTCAGGATTCCAAGCGGTTTGCTATTACTTTGAAAAAGCATAGCACTAATGTTTGCGCTGTTCTTCAACCGTCGAATATTCGCAATTGGCGTTCGGTTCCTCAAGTGTTTGGTAAACCCGATGTGTTAAATATCCATTATTCAGAGACAATGCCGCCAAAGGCTAAACAGGGTACTGCCGCCTATACAAAGCTTGCTGTTGTACCGAATTTTGCTAGCAGCGTGCATAAGTTTTGTGGGCTTTACGCCGACCTTTATCCATCTGAATCTCAGTCTACGTCAGTTCAAAACCTGCTCAATGAGCATCCTGTAAATAAATCTTATCTAAAAAGCTATCCCATTCAAATTCAACCAGAGTATTTAAGGTTGAACCTAGATGACATTGCTAAAGTGTTTGGTCATGAGTCAATCCGAGCTTTTAACGCTCCAACGAAGGAAAGACAGGTTGCTCAGTGCAATTCTAATGCGTTAGCTCAACCGTTAGGCAACGCTCAAGGCAGTGCTGTAACGCATTACGTTAACCCTAACGTTAATGCTTCAACGGTTACCAATAACCGGTTGAATTCGGTTAAACCAACGGTTAGCAGCGTTAAGTTAACCGAAGGTGCGAGTGCTAAAATAAGTGCTCCAACCGCGAATTCATTGGCTGGAGCGTTGGATTTAACGCACCCCGTGTCTCAAATTGTCTATCGAGTCCTGCAAGATCACCCTCAGATTAGGGCGGGTAAGGTGTGGAATTTAATCAGACAAGATGTGAATCAACACACTAACCGCCACTATGATACGGACGCTGTGATTGATGAGATGACCCAAGATGGCATGAGTTGGTTTGGTAAAGGGGATACAGAAAATAGAATGTCTTACCTGTCGTTTAGAAAGAACATCGTCGCGGATGTGAATGCAGTTTTAAAAAGGGCAAAATAAAACGTCGTCGTGAGCGTCGTCGATTTCGTCATATGCCGTTTTGAGTCGATAAATTTGAATCTCCATCAACACAAAGAGATTTCAATATGTCAGACGTTAACATTGATAAACGAGCATACACAGAGCAAGAAACAGCGACGTACATCGGTATGAGCCGTTCTTTTTTACGCCAAAGCAGGATGGAAGGACACCGAAAGAATCGAACGGTCGCGCCACCTTTTATCAAGATTGGTCGAGCGGTTCGATATTTAAAGCAGGATTTAGACCGTTGGTTAGAGAGTCACAGAAAGCTCGATAACCTAGTTCAAGGAGGTGATTACTATGGTTAATCTTACTCCTGAACAAATTACGCTGCTTGCGTGGATGAAAGACGGCAATAAATTTAATCGCTGCTCAGACTATGGTCCACAAAATGGTGTCATACGTGAGCGCCGAAAAATGCCAATTAAACTCCACCTCAAAACATTGGATAAGCTGCTTCAACACGGTTTGATTCAATATAAGTCTTATCACACGTTTGGTTTACGGTGGGATGAGTTTCGAATTACTTCGAAGGGGAGGTTGGCGGTATGCTAGACGTTATCAACCTTACTTCGGTTGATAGAGATGACAAAGCCTTTGTTCAGCAAAGGCTTTGTTGCTTTCCCGAAGCGATTCAACGAATACTACTCACAGAGTATCTTTCCCACTCCAGCAAATTTGCACGAAATAGTTATTTAAGAGTGACGGTGGATGCCATTAGTCGCAAGCTCTCTATCCCATTGGCAGAGTTAAAGCTTAATGTGTCAGAAGATGACTTGAGAGAGCAATCTAAGCACTATGCTCAGTCTGCTTTAACGCTTAGACGACAATACTTGAACGACTCGCTAGCGATTGACAGCGTTCGTTCTTTGGTGCGTTCCCGTGGTGTTAATCCCGCACTCAGTTTCAGCCTCACAGGTGAGCTTGCTCGATATGGTGATAAGAACTGGTGGTTGAGAAAATTAAGGAAAGCACTCAGGCAGAATATTGAAGCTGTGCTTCACCACCTGAACCAAGTAAACAAAAAGAAAAGCCTTTATTGCTCTAACCCAACACTCAACGCTCGAATCGCGCAAAAGCAATATCAGCAGGAGTGGCTTGCCAATACGATTGCGACAAATGAACTAGGACAAAGCTTTTCGTTACTCGAACTCAGTCAGAAGGGCGTTGCCGATCCTAAAATCCGTAAAGGTGAGCTTATGATGCGAGCAAGAGGTTTTGAAGACCTAGCAAAAAGTATGAACCATGAAGCTGCTTTCCTGACTTTAACGTGCCCATCAAAATATCACCGTGCTTACGCGACATCAGGACACGAAAACCCAAAGTGGGGCGGGTTTACACCGCTGGACGGACAGAGGTATCTAAACAAGCAATGGGTGCTGGTTCGCTCAAAGCTGAATCGTTTGGGTGTACGTTTTTATGGGTTTCGAGTCGTCGAGCCTCAACACGATGGCACACCGCATTGGCACTTGCTTTTGTTTGTTGAAGCAAACCAATATCAAACGTTAATTGAAGTGATGAAGGATTATGCGCTTAGAGAAGACAGTGATGAGAAGGGAGCGAGTAAGCATCGTTTCACTGAAGTAAAAATAGACCCAGCTAAGGGCAGTGCGACGGGTTACATCGCTAAATATATTTCTAAGAATATCGACGGTGCGGATTTAGATTCTGGTATCTATGGTGAAGATCCATTAGATGCGGCTGCCAGGGTAGATGCGTGGGCATCATGTTGGGGCATTCGCCAGTTTCAACAGTTAGGCGGTTGTTCTATCACGGTATGGCGTGAACTTCGTCGATTGAAGAGTACGCAAAACCTTCCTGAGCAGGTTAAGGCTATTTTTGAGGCTGCCGACAAGGGAGATTGGAAAGGCTTCTTAGAGTTGATGGGAGGCGTATTCTGTCATCGAAAAGAGCAGTTAGTGCAGCCTTACTATGAGCTAAGTGTTGATACTAATACAGGGGTGGTGAAAACGACAGCGTACAGTGACGAGGAGTTAACGACGGTACTCAAGGGAGTGTTTGCTATTGGGGAAGCGATTGTGACTCGCTCGATGCAGTGGCGCTTTGAATCAAAGCTCGCGCGAGCTTTTTAACTTGGAGTTCTGTGAATAACTGTATTTTTAACCGATATTTAATCAAGCTAGGTAATTAGCTTCAAGATAGTCCAGATTGACGATGCTCTAACAAAAAACTTACTGGCAGTTGATACTCTTTTTATATCAGAGTTAAACCTAAATAATGCCCAGAAATGGCTTTTAGGTGTGTATTTCAATCAACAGTGGAGAAAGCATGTTTAACGCAGTTCGTGGATGGTTTGGTGAGAAGAAAACAGCAGTCAATATGTGGGTGTCACTCAATACGAACACTTACCAACGATTTCATGACGTATATATTCCTACCTTCAATGGTACAGCGCAAATCGACCACTTGCTGATATCGCCATTTGGGGTGTTTATTGTTGAAACGAAAAACTTCAAAGGCTGGGTTTTTGGTGACGAAAAAGCAGCTCAGTGGACTCAATCTCTTTACGGGAAAAAGTATCGTTTTCAAAACCCGTTAAGGCAAACTTACCGCCAAAAGAAAGCGTTAGCTGCGTATTTTGATATTGATGAACAGTTAATCAAAACCGTGGTGTACTTTACTGGTGATTGTGAGCTTAAAACAGAGTTGCCCGCGAATGTTCTAGACCGTGGGTTAGGGCGGCATATTAAACGTTTTAAGAATGTTGTTTTATCTGAAAATGAAATGGATGGTTTGCTGCGTAAAGTACATCAACATACTGATACCTGCACCACTACCAACCGCCAGCATGTTAAAGCACTTCGTTCTCGCCATAATTCAACGGATGCGTGCCCAAAATGTGGTTCTGAGCTTGTTGAGCGAGTCGCTCGTAGTGGTGCGAATGCAGGGAATAAATTTCTAGGCTGTAATAGCTTTCCAAAATGTCGATTTATTAAGAGTTAACCATGTCTAATCATTTTGCTACCGTTTATATACTTGAGAATCCTACATCGAATAGAGTAAAAGTAGGGCTTACTGGTATAGGGCGTAATGAGCCTGATGGGCGCCTTAAAGATGTTAATGATAAGTGGTTGTCGATAAAAGCGACCTGTCAGATATGTGGGAGTCGACGAAAGATCACTCGAGAAAGGCTGATTCCCGAGCATGTGACAAATGGACGAATCTGTTATGGGGGGATGCGCTTACCTTTTGAAAAAGAAACAAAACTTGCGCGGAACCACTTGAATGAATTGAATGTCCAGCTTAGTAGTTTATCTGGCACGGCCAAAAGCTCTGTCACTAGACAGATTAATTCCCTTGAGAAGCGTTTACGTATTTTTAGCGATTACGAGCAACCAAGGGGGCTTTGGTACATTAATACACTATATCGCACTAAATGTGCTGAGATAGTAGAGAAGAAAGCCCATGAAAGGTTATCAAAGTGTCTAGACCATTCAGCTCCTTTTGGTGAGGTTTTTCACTGTTCAGTAGCGGACGCAAGATTGGCGATAGAGGGTATTCTGGAGAATATGGAGATTGATGACGTGAGTAAAGAGATAGGGTTTGCATACACGTCATTTGATTTTGGACAATGCCCGATCTGTGATAATAATTTGACAAAAGCAGGGATTTGCCCGAACTGCACTCAAATACGACTAGACAATTTATAAGCTCACTTTTATAAGGATCTGACCCCAACATTTCTCCTAGTACAGCTTTATGTCGATTTAGCCTTGTTTTCATTAACACTTTTTGGGCTGAGTGATTGCCTAATATTTCTCGAGTGTGATAATTACGATATATACAACTAGTTTTGCATGAGTGGTTATATGCGAGAAAAAGAGAAAATTGCGCTGTTTATCGACGCGGATAATGCTCCTTCAGCCAAAATAGAAGAAGTACTATCTGAGTTGGCACGATACGGCGTAGTCAATATTAGGAAAGCTTACGGTAATTGGACGAACCCAACCCTTAAATCTTGGCAAGAAGTACTCCACGAATTTGCGATTCAGCCGGTTCAGCAATTTGACCTCATAAAGGGCAAAAATGCGACTGACATGGCTTTGGTTATCGATGTAATGGACATTCTTTATACTAAAGATATAGACGTTATATGCTTAGTTTCATCTGATTGTGATTTTACGCCTTTGGTTACACGCGCACTAGCTGATGGGAAGTTTGTCATCGGTTTTGGGGAGCGGAAAGCCGTTCTTCCATTTGTTAACAGTTGCTCACGTTTTCTCTATCTAGACGATGATAAAGAAGAGCAACCAGTTCAGAAGAAAGCTGGAAACATCAAAGGTGACACACGCCTCATTAATTTATTGAGGCAGGCCATAGAAGCAGTAGAAGAAGACGACGGTTGGGCCATGCTCGGGCCGATAGGCACTCATATATCTAACCATGCTTCGTTTGATCAGAGAAACTATGGGTTTAAAAAGTTAAGTGACCTATTTCAATCTATCGATCTGTTTGAAATGAAAAAGACAAATAGTTCAGTTTTATGGGTTCGGGATAAAAAGAAAACAAAGAAGTTAGCCTGTAAATGAGCAAATGGTTTTTGTTAATAGAAGAGAAGAAGGGTAATTTCTCTACCATGCTTATGCCCCAATGTGAGTTACGAAGAGTGCTAAAGGATAGGTTATATTACTTTGCAGTAATGTATAACAGTTCGGAACATCATATCCTTAAAATGTCACAAGGCTCTCCATACCATTGAATCGAGTACCAGTCACATGCGTACTGCTAAGAATTTACGATAACTGGGTTTAAGTATTGATAAAAAAAGAAAAAATGGCTATTGTGATGTTAGATTTGATGGTGTGGATTCTAAGGGTAGTGAGAATCCAAGTTTATATATTCAGTTGGTCTTAAATACACAACATTACTATGCATAAACATGATCGAAACAAAGTAGTTTTTCATTCTAAACAAGATATGTCTGGTGGATATTACTTATCCAAAGGAGAAGCTATTTTGAAGAGTGAGTTTAAACGAAAACCAAATAACATTAATGATGTACTAGAGCTATATAATATAAAACTCTACATCGATAATGATGTTTACTTAAAAAACTGGTCAAAAACTGAGATCGAAACATTCAGAGAAAGAGTGCGTGAATATGGTAGTTATGTTGGTGGCTTTATATCTAAAATTAATGATGATAATATTTTAGCCTATTATAAAGAATTAATGTTCGAGTATGTAGAAACCTTTTGGCTATTAATTAACAACCAAAAAGTATTCAAAAAAGTCTCATTTGATAAAATAGAAATAATTTTAAATCAAAACCCGAATCAAATAAGAACACTTCTTAGACACAAAGGATTAGTAGATCGGTATAATGATGTCCTTCGTGATTTCTTGTTATCCTACCAACAAAGCGCTGAGATATTACTTTCAATATATGAGGTGGAAAAAGACTTCAATCATGTAGAGTTATTTTTGCCAAAGAGCCTAACAAAAGATGAAAAAGAGCATATCATTTCTGAATATATAGACTCAAAAGACCTTAATACCAACTACTTACCGATAATACAGAACTCAAAAAAGCACTCAGACTTTAGGGTATCAGACAAAACTCGATTAAAAGCAAGGCGAAAATATCAAGAAGAAACCAATAAGTACTTCAGTGAAAAATCTAATGATTCTGTGATGAAGTACGGAGTCTCTATTTGTTACCCTGAAAACGCCTCAGAAATTAAAAGAGGTAAACTCGAAAACTCTATAGTTCATTACGAATACAGCTTAGATTATATTAGGGAGAACCAGCACCCTTATCTGCTTTATTTGAATTTCAAGCTGCTCTTTGAATATTTAGATCATCAAAATAGAATTAATTTAATTAGTAAGCCTAGTCAACTTGGTGTTATGGAAAGATTTACGGGGGTACGATCAAAAAATGAATATTTATGCGGAATTTCATTTAACCAGTATCAAATGACATCTCAAGCTCAGATATTCACTTATTCAAATGTATTAAACACACTTGATATTTCTTTAGAAGAAGTACTTAAGTTTATTTACACATCTCTTTTTGCTGATAAATATGGTTTTGCTATTAATGCCAATCTAACCATGCCAACTGCAAGTGCTTCAGCCCTGGAAAAGGTTAGGTCATTAGCACCTGAGTTAGAATCAGTACTTAAACAATATAAATTGTTCGTTGAAGAAAATGAGATAGATTTTGAGCTTTTACAAATGTCATCTAGTCCAAGCTCTATGAAAGATATCCCTAGTTTAAATGAAAACAAGTACGTCTATATTAACAAAAGTAATCAGGAAGCAGTCTCGTGTTCAAATCTGTTTTTCTCAGATCAAACATTATTAGCATATGTGGAGCCATTCATCGAAAATAGATATCAAACTTTTTTTGATCTTTTACAAAATGAAGGTAATATTTACCTCCACAACTATGAAGAGCATCAAATTAACAACCTTAAGTATTTGATAGAAAAGATGTATATATTCATAGATGAAGACAATTGCATACAAGTCACTAATAGGTACAGACTTTTAATATTAAAAGACTTATATGATAATGAATTTTCCTCATTTTATCACTACCCTGATGAAGTACAAAAAGAAGCAATCAAAATGTCTGGAGAAGGTTTAATATCTATCGATAGTTCTCTTCTTTCAAAACCAGAGCAAGATTATTTTAACTATTATCTCAATAAAAGTGAGTTCACCAATGGTTTAGATCTAAGGAATAGTTACCTACATGGGACTCAGGCTAATCCATCTGAAACTGTTCTTCATGAAAATTGCTATTTGATTTACCTAAAACTGCTCACTCTAATTTTGATGAAAATTGAAGATGATCTGTTCATCCATCAAATTAAAATGAAAGGCTAACAAAGGTTTAACTATGAATAACCGAGCTGCAAAACGATAATTCTGAAGGTATGTATTAGGGCTTTAGAACTAGCTCATTTTTGTCCAGAATCTCGCTGGTTGGAGGGTGTAACACGAAAATGCCCCTTTATGCGTTAGAGTAGAAGCGCTCTAATCCCTCAAAGCTGTGGTTTTGCCCAACCAAAACTTATCCGAAACGCGAACTTTATCGGAATAGTGACATTAGATTAACCTCAGCAATCTAACTCACACCTTTTATCGATAAGCTACTGATTTTTAATTGATATTATTTTCTTAAAAAGGCATTATGGTGGAGTTAAAAAACGGCTTTTAGTCGCTGAATAGCGTTACATTTTTTGGTAAGTATGATGGAAGTAACAAGCTTTATAGTAAAACATATAGCGGTAGTTTTGCCTGCTGCTGTTGGTGTATCAACATTGATTGGTAAGTATTGGTTTGATAAATCTTTACAAAAGCATAAACAAGCATTTGAAAAAGATATCAAAGAAAGCGACGCAAACAATGCGAAGAAAATTAAAGAACTAGATAATAAACATGCAGCAAGCATGAAAGCTCTAGATGAAAAACATGCGCTGGAAATGAAAAGAACTGAGCGTTTTTTTTCTATATCTCAATCGACCTTTGAAAAACTCTTTGATAAGAAAGTAAATGTATATAATAGGTTGTTAATGGTGAGTCTTGAATTTAAAAAGTTCAATTCTGAAAACGGATTTAATGAGGTCTTCGAGTATCAGTTTGATTCATGCCTAAACTACGTCAATATCCTAAAGAAAGAGATAGAAGATAATCGTTTGTACTTGTCCGACTCATTAGTTAATGACTTTAATTTTTGGTATGTAAAAGCGGCACCATTCTATCTTCGCTTGGATACGATTGAGATCAATATTCGACGTAATAACAGTGATAATGAGCATATAGGAACGATAATTTCTGAAGCTCAAGAAGAGGAAATTAGAGAGATGCTAATTGAGACTAATGACGCTCTAAATAATATCTTTAATCAAATTGAGGCTGATGCATCTGCTTTTCGAAAAAGCATGCATATCATTTAGTGCCTGCAAAAAACTTTACAAACTGTTTAAGAGTGATTCGCAATGCGTGGCATTTTTACTATTCGCTGCGTTTATTTTTTTTTAGAGAGAATTGTGGAAAAATTACTAAATATATTTGGCTATTACAAAAGAAAGCCCAAGAGCACTAGCCCTTCAATTATTACGTATAGGGAGCCTCAATCCCCCGAAGAAAACACTCGAAAATTGAAAGAAATCGTAGCAGAGGGAAATAAGTGGTTTAGGGCTAGAACGCAGGAGTCCAACGCTAAAACTGGTATGTTTTTTAGTATTGTTCTTCTCATTGAATTCAAGCTAAGTCATCTACTAGTGTGCATTGAGCCTGATATCAAAGGTGCGATGTTAGGTAAGAAAATTGATACTTTTAAGTCCTTTATTAATATTTATGACTTTGAGGATGCGAGTGAGAAGAAAGAGGCTAGGGAGTTGTTACCTGCCCTGCATGAAATAAAGAATATTCGAAATAAGCTCGCTCACGACCTCATGAAATCAAATATTGAGATCAAAGAACTTCCTAGGACTATGGCTTATGTCCGAAAACGAGATAAAGACTTTGTTAAGGATGTTCTCGGTAAAATCGAAGATGATGGTGAAAAATCCTGTGTGTTGTTGGCTAAGTTCGGCTTCATGTTTTCAGTAGAACTGGCACATTTAGCTATAACAGTAGATCTGTAGCCCAACATATACAGAATTTAAGAGAGATTCTCAATGCTTGGCATTTTCAGTCTAACGTTGGGTTTTGTGTGAAAAGTACCATCAAAACTGGACTCTAAGTTGAGCGATTTTCAGTTTTGCCATACCTGAATTAATTCATGTAATGCTAATGTTAGATTTTCTGAAACTGATTTATGTCCAAAAATGAGTTTCAAGAGTGGGGGGGGACAAATTAGAGGCTATTCGTCCCGAAAGATGAATCTCAACCTATATGCTTTTTAGCTACATATTTGCTACATGAAAACAAGGATTTTAAGCTAAGTTGCTGAATTTAATTAACTTAGCTATAAGTTGTTGCGCATTAAGCAGGCGTTATATGCCTCTTGAGTTTTGATGAATAAAAGGAATTTCAATGATTTTAAATCATGTCTCCGTTGGAGTTAAAAATATCGAATCAGCAGTGAATTTCTACGACGCTGTGTTTGAAACTCTATCTATTAATCGAACGCACCTAATTGAAGGTGTCGCGGCAGCTTACGGTACCAACTTCGAGTTTTGGGTTGGTCTACCGTCGGAAGGTTATGCGTCAAATGGTAATGGAACTCACATAGCCTTTAATGCTTGCAATCAAGAGGCAGTTGATAACTTTTACGCAATAGCCGTTAAGTTAGGTGCAATATGCGAAGGGAAGCCCGGTTTACGTCCGGAGTATGGAGAAAGCTACTACGCTGCTTTCGTCCGAGACCTTGATGGTAACAAGATAGAAGCGGTTTCAATGTAGTAAGTCGTAAGGCATATAACAAATGCTTCAAGTGGATTCGTAACGCTTGGCAATTTTGGTGTAACTGTCGGCTTATGTGTTTACGGTGGTCAATTTAAGTTTGGTGGTGCGTCACTCACCACTTAAGCAGGCGTTAAATTACAAGGATAGTTTTGTGGAAATCAAGGAAGTAAATTCGATCTCAGGTCTAGTTGACCAATTAAATCTACTGTTAGCCGATTGCATCAATAGCGGAGCGTCTGTCGGTTTCTTAACTCCTGTTGATGAAAACGAAGTGAAATCATATTGGTCGTCCGTTGAATCAGATCTTGAGTCGGGTACGAGAAGGGTGTTTGTTGCGTATGACGGTGAAAGTGTAATTGGTGCTGTTCAACTCTCGCTATGTTCTAAGCCTAATGGTTCGCATCGAGGTGAAGTTGAAAAATTAATGGTTCATACGGATGCGCGAGGAAAAGGTATTAGTAAAAAGCTAATGTCACTGATGGAAGATGTAGCAACTGAAATAGGGTTGTCATTGCTTGTACTCGATACACGTTTAGGTGATGTCGCTTCTTCGTTATATCGAACTATTGGCTATACTGAAGCAGGTCAAATTCCTCAGTTTGCACGAAGCTCTACAGGTGAGCTAGAAGGCACAGTTTACTTCTTCAAAATATTGTAATTTAACAAAGCGTTTAAGACGGATTCCCAACGCATGGCGTTTTCGGCTTACTTCAATTTAAGTGTTTATGTCACAATGGTTTAGGTAGGGTGGTTAGCGTTGCTCACCACTTAACGCGGCGTTATGTGATTATAAATTTCGGAGACTAGGTTTTGAAAGAAGTAGAAGTTTTATATTCATTGTTGGCCAAAGAAGTTGAAAGTCTAAATAGCAAATTGAGCAAAACGCTAATTCTAAATCAGCAAGATAAAGTCAAGAAGCACATCAGTTTGAGTGGAGCAAATGGTCGGTTATGGGTTTCGCCATCGACAGGTGGATACGATGTTTCAGTCAGTGGTATTTCACTTGAACGAACACTTCTTCCTGTGCTGACAGCATACTTTAATAGAGATCCTGATGGCTATAAGCAGAAAAACTCAAATAAAGGCTTATTACGTCAACCTTACTGGCGAACGAATAACTTTGGCGATGTTCAGTATGCTTGCGAACTGTATGCAAATACTTCTGGTTAAACATCACATAACAAATTGTTCAAGCAGACAGCTAACGTTTGGCGCTTTTGGTTTGAATTGAGTTTAGTGATTACGATGGCTTTGTTTGGGTACAGTGGTAGTTAGCTGCTACTTAACAAGGCGTTATGCCTTTTGGGAGAAAATATGCAGTTTTACAAAGCAGATGAGTATCAGGCGTCATGTGAAAATCTATATCGTAAGTACGAGCTTAAGATAGCCGCTTTACTTCCAGAGGCAATAATTGAGCATATTGGAGCTTCTTCTATACCTAATGCTGTATCTAAGGGAGACCTAGACATACTTGTTTGTGTTAACGGTAGCGAGCTAGAAAAATCAGTGAGGTTACTTTCTACGTTAGGTTTCAAGGAAAAATCCAATACGTTGAGAACTCCAGAGCTTTGTATGTTAGAACATAGCTCAGGTGAAGATGTCGCTTTTCAAGTCGTAGCGAAGGGTGCAGAATTTGACTTCTTTATGAGGTTTAGGGACAAGCTCCGTGAAAGTCCTGTGTTGGTTCAACAATACAATGAACTCAAAATATCTTGTACAGGTTGGGCTCACGAAGAGTATCGTCGAAAAAAGTCAGATTTTATTGAGCACGTGTTAGGACAGGCATAACAAATTGTTCAAGCAGACAGCTAACAGTTGGCGATTTTGGTTTGGTTGAGTTCAGTGATTATGGTGGTTTTGTTTGAGTGCGGTGGTAGTTAGCTGCTACTTAACAAGGCGTTAGCCGCTTATGTATAAATCATGACAGTGGAGGTTGAAAAAAATGAATGAAAAGGAAGTCTATTTATCCGCGATGGAAAATCGAGAACGAATTGATTTTTCATTAAAAGGTATCGAGCAATATGATTTGTTGCTAGCTGCTTATAGTAGCTGTGGTGATGGCTTTGCAAATGCTGTTGGCTATTGCCTTCAAATCAGAGAAGGTGATGGAGAGGTTGGTTCCGATAATCAAGTTTTCTTACGTCATGCCGATGGCTCTATTCGAGTTCATCATCAGCAAGCCTTTTATCGTGTTGCTGATGAAGACAAAGCTCAAGTGTTATCACTTTTCAAAATTACACCGAAAGATGAGGGTAGTGATCTTGAATTAACCTGTCCAAATGGAATCAATGAAGTGGGTTTCAGGGTCAAATTAAGAAATGACTGCTACTCATAGTCAGCGGCTAACAAGCGCTTTAAGCCGACAACCAACGCGTGGCATTTTTGGTTGCAGGGAGTTTAGTGATTACGGTGTTTTGCTTTGGCTCCGCATTGCGTTGGTTGCAGCTTAAGCGGGCGTTAGCTTTCACGGTTTAGTTTATTGGTGTACGGGTTCATCGTTCTAGCTTTACACCTGTTCTTTAGTGGTAACCTCACATCTCTCGTGTGCTTTTTCTTTGCTACTGAGTTATTTACGCTTAATTGAAAATTGGCGTATGTGGTTGTTGGCTTAGTGGCAAACTTTGAGTTGCCTCTGAGTTTCGTCAACTCAGGCTACGAATTTTTGGACGGTTCAACTCTGTCCCGTCATGTTGGTCATTGGTTTTGAGGTGAGAGCGTTACTTCAACATCTTGGTGAGCAACGTAGGCATTATCGCACGAAAAAGCTAACAAACTGCTTAAGTGGACGCCATAAGCTTGGCGGTTTTGGTTTGAAGTTAAGTGCGCTTGGCAAGTTAATTGTCAGCGCCACTTAGCAGGGCGTTAGGCATCTGAGTACCTCACTCTTTATCGCTGAATTCGGGCTAAGTTAGATCAATGTTCAAAGTGAAAGTAAGAAATTGAAGGTACAGCTATAACTTAAACTGTCGAGTTATAGCTGTATGCCAGTAGTTACCATTCAATAATTAAAGTAGGGTCATTAACAAAGCCATTTTCATTTACAATGTCAAAAGTTGTAGATATAGGATTTGAATTTTTGGTATTAGCAGCGTTGGGGGATTCTGTGAATTCAATGAAACTTATCGTAATACCTTGTTCTCCAGTAGGGTTTACTTTGACGTTGTTGTCAAAGTAAACATTTTTTTGAGCGTCGGTAAAATGAAACCAGTTTTGATCAGCTAGAGGGTAGTTGTTCGGAGATTGAAAATAGAGCTTACTTCCACGCTTAATATTGCTAACTGTCAATACTGCATTGTTATCATAGCCATCACCTTTTAACGTACAGTTGCTTGCTGTAACAGTAATATATCGGTTCAATTTAAATGCTGTACTATTTGTTATGTTTCGGTTTGCAGTTGCTGTCGTCATTTTTGAATGTCCTTTGCATATGTTTACTTTGAAACACCGTAGACGCTGTGTTTCACTTAAAGTTAATTAGATTAAAAATAATGTAATCGAGATAATATTAGGTGGTAATCAGGTGGAGAGTTATTACAAGTGTATTACATGAAAATATAATATGAAGGTTGAAATAAATAAGTAGTCTGATAATTTTAGGAGAAATACAAGGGGCTAAGTAAATCGTTACCAAGATGCCTAACAAGCACTTCAAGTTGATTCGTAACGCTTGGCGGTTTTGGTGGGAATTTTGGTTTGTGTGACTACGGTTTAAAATTTGGCTTCAGTGGTGCGTAACTCACAACTTAAGCGGGCGTTAGGTTTAAGTGCATAATTCCAATTTATATAGGCTTGTACGTAATATGCAAAATAAAAAACTCCCCATAATTTTTCCTATTTCATTAATTGGTTTTCCATTATTTAGTGCAGCGGTTCTGATTTCGAGCGGGTTAATTGGAAATCTGGAGGATAAAGTAACGTATATATTAATAATGAGTGCTTTTTTGTTAACGTTGCTGTTCGCAATGACTTGCATTATGTTCTCTTTTTATACTTTATTTTCGTTTTGGAGGGAGTTAACTGGGCCACAAAAGTTAAAGTATGGTTTGATTACTGTTCTTACGAACGTGATGGGGGCATATATAATTAGTAAGCTTTGGCTTGCTATTAACATAAACCCGTATTCATTGTTTAATAAAAAACTAATAGGTATATTTTCAGCATTTTTTATTTTTTTTATATTTATTGCAATCTCAATAGCTATACTCATTGCTGAAAAAAGTTATTGAAATAAACCTAACAAGTTGCTTAAACGGAACTAAAGCAGTTGGTTATCGCTGCGCGATTTTAACCAACCATTTTAGTCCGCTTAGCAAGGCGTTAGTTGGCCTTTAAGTTTGATGGGTGTTTTTATTTCAAATGTAATATTGCGAATACGTATTGCGTAGTGGAATACTGGAATATAGTTGCCTTGGTAGCGTGTTACATTGAAAGTTTGCTGAGTTAACGCATTCAGCCAGGATAGCGGTATTTGTCGCTAATAGAGTTTTAACTTTTATAAAAACCAAAAGCTTAAAACACATTAGCTTGGAGCTGTGTTAAACATGGCTTCATTGAGTGTTTAACTTTCGCATTAAGTTTGGAAACACTTTACTCAACTTGGTCAATAGTTTCTGTTTGGCTTTGGGTTATCAATTACCGATTGGTTTGCAAATCAATTGGTGGCGGTAGCGTTGTTTGCCGGCATCAACTAACAAGGCATTTAAATCGGACAATAAAACAGTTCGGCATTTTTGCAAAAACAAAGGCGCAAAAATGTCGCCCAATTTTCTTGCCGTTTAATGCGGCGTTAGGTTTAAATAAGTATATTTCTAGTTATGAGTAATAAGAAGAAAAGAAATCTTGTAAAAAGAGAGCGAAAATTAAAGCTTCGTGAAGAGCTTAAACTTCAAAACAAAATTTATGTTAATGTTTTAGAAAGGAACTCTGTCACAGTATTAGGTCAAGCATTTCTTTTTTTGTTTGGTATTGGTTTAAACTTTAATTCTGTGAAGGGTTTGAAAGTTAAAACATTTTTAATGTCATGGTTAGGGAAAGGACAGTTTATAAAATTTGGTTCACTATTTTTAATTAAAAAAACTATTGCTTTAGGTTTTGTGGTTAGTGGTTTATCTTTTGTCGTCGGATATTATCAAAAACGATTATCTTTGATTCCAATTGCAGAATCTCATTTTGATAAAGTAGTGTTTTATCCTGGGTTGATATTCAATCGAAGAGTTGAAATAACTAAAAATAACATATCTGAATTTAAATATCGAAAGTTAAAATATGATGTTAAGTTTTACATATATATAAAAAGGCAAAGCAAGCCGATATCATTTAAAATTAGCCTGAGTGATAAGAGCTTGGATGAAATACTTGGCTACTGTGAAAACCATGTATTTAGTTGTATTCAAAAATATTAAACCTAACAAGTTGCTTAAACGGAACTAAAACAGTTGGCCATCGCTTCGCGATTATAGCCAACCATTTTAGTCCGCTTAGCAAGGCGTTAGCTTTCACGGTTTAGTTTATTGGTGTATGGGTTCATCGTTCTAGCTTTACATCTGTTCTTTAGTGGTAACCTCACATTTCTCGCGTGCTTTTTCTTTGCTACTGAGTGAGTTACGCTTAATTTAAAATTGGCGCATGTGGTTGTTGGCTTAGTGGCAAACTTTGAGTTGCCTCTGAGTTTCGTCAACTCGGGCTACGAACTTTTGGACAGTTCAACTCTGTCCCGTCATGTTTGTCATTGGTTTTGAGGGGAGAGCGTTACTTCAAAATCTTGGTTAGCAACGCAGGCATTATCGCACGAAAAAGCTAACAAACTGCTAAAGTGGACGCCATAAGCTTGGCGGTTTTGGTTTGAAGTTAAGTGCGCTTGGCAAGTTAATCGTTAGCGCCACTTAGCAGGGCGTTAGGTGAATCGGGAAGCATTGATGAAAATAAGTAAATCAAATCCACATCAAATCGTTAAAAATCAGCATATATTTCCCAGTCAATCTCTAGTTAGGTTTTACGACGGTTCTCGAACTATTGGTGTCGCTTGTAAAGACGGATCTAAAGCCTTTCGGACCAAAGCTAATAATAGTGTTTTTTGCGTCAATAGAATATGGAATGAACATGCAGAAAGCGTAAGCATGAAAGCTATTGAGGATGAATATCAGAATGTTGTTGAGAAGATTTTAAAGGGACATGATTTAAACTCAGATGAGCATTTAGCAATAACTAAGATGTATGCTCTATGGAAGTATCGAAGTGAGTTACTAACAAGAGTTGAGCCTAATGTTGTTATCCAAAGCTCAGAAGGTATTACTGAACAAGATGAGGCAGAGAGGCTGGAAAAGGCAGGTCTTTACTTTTCCTTCAAAGGTGTATTTTCGTCCCAAATGATGGCTGGTCTTGGGGGCCCTTATGCCATTAAAAAAACGTGTCTGACTCTAGGTGAAGATACGCGGTGGGGAGTTTTGAGTGCTATTGGTGGGGAATTCGTGATACCTGATTTATGTCCTGACTTAGTGGTAATTCCAATGACTCCAGTGCAACTCCTGACTGCTAGAAAGGCTAATAAATATGCGGGTCTCGATATAGTTAATGAGTTTAATGATTATTTCATTAAATCTAGTAAGAGCCGCTATTACTATAGGTAAAACGGAATTCACCTAACAAACTGTTTAAGAGTGATTCGCAACGCGTGGCATTTTCACTATGCGTTGGTTTTAGTGTTTAAGGTGGTATGCGGCAGCTTCGGTATTGCGTTGCTCACCCCTTAACAGGGCGTTAGTTGCCTTATCGATTTCGGAGAATAAATGGAAGTCATCATCGAACAAGAAATTGCGTTGCACGAATTCGAAATCCGACAAGATAAAGCAGAAATTGAGCGACTTATCCATCCAGACTTTAGAGAAGTTGGTAGATCAGGCAATAGCTACGACTTCAAATCAATTGTTCGAATGATGGAAATGGAGAAACCATCAAACGTGCAGATACACTCCCAGAATTATGAATGTGTCGCATTAGAACCAACGGTTCAACTGTTGACCTATGAAACCGCATTAATCGATGACAGTGGCCAAGCTAGTAGCTTCACAAAACGCAGCTCAATTTGGGTTCTTGCCGAAGAGTTGTGGCAGCTTAAATATCATCAAGGTACGCCATGTGACATATTGGAGATAAATGTATCGCGCAAGGGCAACTAACAAACTGCTCAAGTGGACGCCATAAGCTTGGCGGTTTTGGTTTGAAGTTAAGTGCGCTTGACAAGTTAGTCGTTTGCGCCACTTAGCAGGGCGTTATGCTGCCCATCGTCTTTTGTACTGTCTAATGTGTCATTAAATATCTCAGCTATTGTGATTTTTATCTTGGTTTTGAACCCTCATGCACAGACGAGGAAGAATTCGTACATAAAAAGTATGGTATTTAAAATATAATGCCTTGAATGTGTAGTTGCATATAAGTTCACGAACAGAGGT
Organism: Vibrio cionasavignyae; assembly: GCF_050337155.1. Classification (NCBI taxonomy): domain Bacteria; kingdom Pseudomonadati; phylum Pseudomonadota; class Gammaproteobacteria; order Vibrionales; family Vibrionaceae; genus Vibrio; species Vibrio cionasavignyae. Next base: position 6,369 of record NZ_JAKJSR010000004.1, on the reverse strand, counting down.
ATATCTAGTGAGCGGGAAAGTTCCTTATCAACATTTAAATGTGTTTCTTGTAAAGGATGAATACAAAGCGCTTCCACTTCATAAGTTCTTAAAGGCAAACGCTAATTTCAACACTTATGAATTAAAGCAATCCTTGGACATTTCAGGAAAGTTCTTTGTTAGAGAGCAGAGTGACAGTAAGCCTAAGTGGACGAAATTTGCTGAATCATTAACGGGTACAACGATAGAAGAGCTTTATAATCGTACAAGCTCAGCAGTTCTAGTCATAAAAAGCACTAATGCTACAATGGCTTTTACTTTTGGTTATGGTCGACACATGTTGGACACGAGTTATTTCGTGAGCGACTTCGGTATAAAAACAGCCCTAAATATTCTAAATCATGACAGTTTACGTAGTGTTGATTTGATAACTTTGGACGATCAAGCTGTTCAAAAAAAAGCTCAAGCAGCACGTGAGACTGGTGTTGAAGTCTTCGGTATCGATATATCAAAAGACCTCCTTCGTGGTGTTACAGGCTCGCCAAAAGGTGGAGTTGGTTTATTTAATATCTCTGGTTGTGGTACCACTTTTTCCTTTGGAAAAAGTGTAAAAGTTGAAGATATTCCAGATTTAGTCGATGTAATTTTCGACCATTATAAGAGTGACGCGTACCAAGCATCATTCTCATGGGTAGACAATATCCGTAGACTTAAAGAACCAGCGGATATACAGCCATTGGACGATAGACTGTTATCTGAGATTAACAACAATAGTTCCAATGTAATTATCACAATTCCAGAGATGATGGACTGGGATCAGGTCTTTGGTTTTAGCTTTACACGAAGTAAATCGAATATTAAACCGACAATCGAGAGTCATGAGTACTACGCTAATCTAGATTTATCAAGTCTGTCTGTTGATGATTTGAAACGAGATAAGTTGTTCGTCTTCGATCAACAACTAGAAGAAACTGAGTTCAAAGTATACAACTGTATGTACTTTGAAATTAAAGAAAACAGTAAAACCTATATTTTGTTTTCTGGTGATTGGTATGAAATTGAATCAAGCTTTATATCGATAATCGATGGCATATTGGCGAAAATCAAAACCTGTGCTTTATCATTTCCTGAAGTCTTCACTTGGACCGGGACTGACTCCAAGAATAGAGTCGTTGAGAAAATAGAAAGTGAGGGTGACTATAATGAGCGAGCAGCGCAACTCAACGGCTACTATGTTTTAGACAAGAAGCTAGTTAAAAGCGATCGAACGACTACATCTATTGAGTTGTGCGACTTGTTGACACCTAGTAATCAGTTTATACACGTGAAGCATAGAAAAGGCGGTTCAGCAGGTTTAAGCCATTTGTTTGCACAAGGAAATGTCTCTGCGGAAATTATGCTAGGAGATCGAAATTTTAGAAAGCAGGCTAGAAAAGTTCTCCGAAGCGTATCAAGTGCGATAGCAGACACAGTGCCGCTTGATAATATTCAGAGCTCTAATATGGAAATCGTATTCCTAGTCTTAGGAGAGGACTCGTCGACTCTCAAAGATAACCTGCCTTTTTTTAGTAAAGTGAATCTAACTAAAACCTACGAGAACTTGAGCCAGAGAGGTTTTAAAGTATCGATAGCGGGTGTAGGTACAGTTACGAAGCCATAAAACCGGCAGCATAACAATCTGTTTAAGAGTGACTCGCAACGCTTGGCAGTTTTGCTATGCGTTGCGTTAAGTGTTTAAGGCGGTATGCGGGAGCATCGGTATTGCGTTGCTCACACCTTAACAGGGCGTTATGTTTCAGGGTGCATTATTTTTGAAATTTTTATCAGGATGATTATGAAAAGAAACTTGAATGAATTAACTAAGAAATATACTGATATGGTTGGCGAAGAAATGGAGGTGTCATCAAACCAATTAAATGATTTTTCTATGGAAAACATCAGTGATGTTGATGATGTTTCAGTTTATTTTAAGAATATTGAAAATGAGATTGTTAAAAAAATATCCGAAGCTGATGTGATTGTTGGGTGTGTTGCCTGGCTAACATCAGAGCCAATTCTCGAAGAGCTATGCAAGAAAGATGGAGCTTCGATTATTGTACAGAAAGAAGATTTTTTAAGGCCAGACTCAGGGCAGGTTCAAGCTAATAAAACGTTACTACAAAGACTCTATAACTCTGTTAATGAAGTTATTTTTAATTACGATTTTTATTCAGAGGGAGGTTGTGCGCTTGGAGTGCAGCAGAAAGGTAGGCTAATGTATTCTGAACGAGATGCTAGTCGTCACTATTTTGGCTTTAGGTGCATCGGTCAAATGAAAAGTGAAGATGAATATACCTTGCCTCGTATGCATCATAAGTTTTTGGTGTTTTGTCGGCGCATCGATGAAACTAAGTCCGCTGAATCTTCAAATCTAAAACCTTATGCGGTTTGGACTGGTTCTTATAATATGACTGCAAACGCCACTCATTCCCTTGAAAATGGAATGTATATCAAATCCGAACGACTATCCCAACAGTATTTTCAGGAGTGGAAAGAGCTAATTATGGTTTCCGAACCTTTAGATTGGGAATCTGAATATTGTGCGCCTGACCTAGAGTTTTGTGTCCCTACCATTATGAGTTAATAGACACATAACAAACGCTTCAAGTTGATTCGTTACGCTTGGCGGTTTCGGTATGAATTTTGGTTTGTGTGATTACAGTTTAAAATTTGGCTTCTGCGGTGCGTAACTCACAACTTAAGCAGGCGTTATGTTGCTCCAAAGCTCACATTCAATTTCATAATTAGGAACACACATTAAATGATTCGAAATTTCTATACTTGCGATAAGGAAGTAGATAAAAACAGCCATGGCGGCGATGGTTCGATAGATATCTATCGAGCATTTAGGCGCAAAGATTTTGACGGTGCTTGGGATTTCGCTATTCGAGTTGTAATGCCTGCCGGAAGCTCAATGGGCGGCCATCGCCATGAAGATGATGAGGAAATGTACATCATCTTAAAAGGTGAAGGCACGATGATAATTGAAGGCGAAGAACACAAAGTTTCTTCAGGCGATATGATAGTAAATAAACGGTTTGGCACTCATGGTTTAGTTAATACGTCAGACCAAGAAATCGAGCTGCTAATTATCCAAGCTAGTCAGAAGTAAAGCATCATAACAATTTGTTCAAGCAGACAGCTAACAGTCGGCGATTTTGGTTTGATTTGGGTTTCGTGATTACGGTGGCTTTGTTTGGGTGCAGTGGCAGTTAGCTGCTACTTAACAAGGCGTTATGTTTCCATTCAATCACGGAGGATAGATGAACATAGAAAGAAGATTAGCAGAACTTGGCTTGGAGTTACCTCAAGCCAGTGATCCGCAAGGTAGTTATTGTAATTGCGTTCGAACAGGCAATTTACTTTATGTCTCAGGAAAAGGTCCAGTAGCTGGTTTAAGTGTCGTACCCAGAGGTAAGCTTGGCCGGGAATATACCACAGAAGAAGGATATGCTTTAGCTAAAGCAACTGGCTTAGATATATTAGCTGCATTAAAGCTAGAGTTAGGTTCATTGGATAAAGTTAACCAAGTCGTCAAGCTTCAAGGTTTCGTAAACGCCACAACTGACTTTGAACAACACCCTAAGGTGCTGGATGGTTGCTCAGATCTAATGGCAGAAGTTTTTGGTGAAAAAGGTGTGCATGCCCGCTCAGTTTTCGGTGCAACATCCGTGAGAGGTAATTTGCCAATTATAATTGACTCAATATTTGAAATTAAGGACTAGAAACATAACAAATTGTTCAAGCAGACAGCTAACGTTTGGCGATTTTGGTTTGGTTGGGTTTAGTGATTACGGTGGCTTTGTTTGAATGCAGTGGCAGTTAGCTGCTACTTAACAAGGCGTTAGGCGCGTATCAGAAAATGGAACATGGAGAGTAAATGGTAGTATATGGAGATTTGCAGTCTGGAAACTGCTTAAAGGTAAAATTAATTCTGTCATTCCTTGGCATCGAGCATCAATGGATTCATGTGAATATCTTAGAAAATGAGACTAAGACACCTGAGTTTTTAACCATTAATCCAAACGGCAAAATTCCGGCTGTAGTGTTAGACAATGGCAGTACACTTTGTGAATCAAATGCCATCTTAGGCTACTTCGCTGAAAGTACGGATTTCCTGCCCAATGACCGCTATAACAAAGCAAAAGTTTATGAGTGGCTTTTCTTTGAGCAGTATTCACATGAGCCATATATTGCAGTAGCAAGATTTATTCAAAAGTATCAAGGTATGCCGGAGAGTCGAGTAGATGAATTTAATTCGCTACAAGCTGGCGGTAATAAAGCTTTAGCGTTAATGGACGCTCAATTATCTAGAACAGTTTTTCTTGTCGGTGACAGACCAACCATCGCAGATATTGCTTTATATGCTTACACCCATGTTGCAGATGAAGGTGGTTTTAACCTATCGCACTATCCCAATGTTCAACGGTGGGTTGGCAGCATTGCAGCAATTGACGGCTATGTAGGTATGTCGTAACAACGCGCCTAACAAACGCTTCAAGTCGATTCGTAACGCTTGGCAGTTTTGGCGTCAATTTTGGTTTATGTGATTACGATGTCCAAATTAGGTTCAGTGGAGCGTCACTCACAACTTAAGCGGGCGTTATATTCTTGGGAGGAATTTCATGATTAGGGAAATCACAAAGTCAGATTTTGAGTCGTTTTGGCCAACCTTCGCTGAGGTTATTCTGGCTCAAGAAACCTATGCTTTCGACCCTGATATGACGCAAGAACAGGCGTTTGCCTTGTGGTGCCAGGCGCCATTAATAGCCTATGTATTCGTTGAAAATGATGAAGTTCTTGGTACTTATTATATTAAGCCGAATGCAATGGGGCCAAGCAATCATATCTGTAATTGTGGTTATATGGTATCAAGTGAAGCTAGAGGTAAAGGTATTGCTCGTCGCTTGTGTGAGCACTCGCAACAGAAAGCAATTGAGCTTGGCTTTGAAGCAATGCAATTTAACAGTGTTGTGTCTACGAATATAGTGGCAGTTAAACTGTGGGAAAAGCTTGGTTTCAGTATTATCGGGACGATCCCCAAGGCATATAAACATGCTCAGTTGGGGCTCGTTGATAGCTACGTCATGTACAAATGGCTACGAATATAACAAACGCTTCAAGTCGATTCGTAACGCTTGGCACTTTTGGTGTTAATCTAGGCTTATGTGATTACGGTGTCTAAGTAAAGTTTCGTGGAGCGCCACTCACAACTTAAGCGTGCGTTAGCGTGCAGGGGTATTGAAATCTTGGATGACATTGAAAAGGGTATCAGTCTATTCTTATTCTGAAGTCTATGTGAGGGTTAAAAATATGGCGCCAAGAAACTATTACACGTTACCTGAGATCGTGTTTTGTACTTACATTGCAAGGTTTGGTCGTAGTCATTTTGATGAAACCGATATTAATGATTTTAGCGGTCGTTCATTGCCATCAATTAAAATGAAAGTCCAGAATATTGCGTCGATGATAGATGAGGTTGGTTATAAGGCATCGAATCAAGTTAGTTTGCTTACTGGAAAAACAACTGGTGAAAAAGGGCGTAGAACCAATTGGGATGACGTTCAGTCTTTGTTAAACCTAAGCCAAAGTGAGTTGCTAGAGAAATGCAGTGAACTTGGTATAAAAGCGCGCTAACAAATTGTTCAAGCAGACAGCTAACGTTTGGCGATTTTGGTTTGGTTGAGTGTCGTGATTACGGTGGATTTGTTAGAGTGCAGTGGTAGTTAGCTGCTACTTAACAAGGCGTTAGCTTTCTCGGTTAAGTTCATTGGAGTAGTGGTTCGTCGTTCTAGCTTTACACCTGCTCGTTAGTGCCAAATCGCAAAGCCGCTCGTGCTGTTTCTTTTGCTTGGAAAGGGTGTTAATCGACTTTGATTATAGTGCACTTGGCAGTCAGCCTCAGCGCAAGAGCCGTAAGTTGCCTTTAAGTATCGCCATCTTTGGCAGCAAGTTGGTTGAAAGTTCAATGCTTCTGTATTTGGTACGTCGGCGGGGTCGGCTTTGGAGCGTTTCTTTGAAATCTTGGTGCCAAACGTCGGCTTCAGCGCACGGAAAAAGCTAACAAATTGCTCAAGAATGACGGCTAACCTTTGGCACTTTTGGTTCGGTTTGTTTTAGTGATTACGGTGGCTTTGTTTAGGTTTCGTGGCAGTTAGCCGCATCTTAGCAAGGCGTTAGCTCTCTTATGAATTTCATCACAAAGTCAAAAGTTGTGGTGGATTTGACGTTCTCGGTAGCAATTGATTCAGAGGGTATTATGAACACGAGGTTTTGCGAAAAATGTGGGAAGGACACTGAACACAAAGAGGCTATGAAGCAAAAGCCATCGAAATACGGCAAGTCCAAAAA
>NZ_JAKJSR010000003.1:0-4630 GCF_050337155.1 Vibrio cionasavignyae | reverse complement strand
AAGCGTAGAAAGCGTAGAAGTGACCTTGACGTTTGATAGTGAGATGGAGTCGGCGACGGCGACATTAGGGGGCCAACCGATCAGCACCTTAGCGGCCACAGCAGACCGCACCATTTGGCGAGGAAGCGTGGTAGTACCAAGCAGCGTAGAGCGCAGTGTCGCGCTGGTCGTCAGCGATTACCAAGACGCGGTCGGTAATGTGGGGGATGACAACAGCACACAGGCGCTGGCCATTACCCCAACCTTGAGTATTGGTGCCATYAATGGGGGCAAGACCATCAACACCACGGACGCGAGCGCCGTTGCCATTAGCGGCAGCAGCACTCGCTTTGAGGACGGGGAAACGTTGAGCGTCGTCGCGAGTGATAGCGTGGGGGGCAAGACCAGTGAGGTGGCGGTGGCGGTCACGGCGGATGGCAGTTGGAGCTTGAGTTTAGACATGAGTGGCTTGCAAGATGGCACCATTACTTTGAGCGTGAGCGGCACCACCAACCTCGGCGCGGTTGCTGAATCCGTGCAGGAAGAGGCAATGTTGGATAAGGCGAATATCGCCTTATTGGTAGAGTCGTTGCGCGTTATTTCATTTGATACCGTGCATCATGTGCGGGCTAAGGTTGCATGATTAAGTGTTGTAAGTTGTTTAGTCGAGAATACACAGCGTTTGATTTCTGCATTAGGTAATGTTTGTTACCTGATATTTTTAACCAATGATCATTAATGCGTAATACGTATTGTCAGCGGTTACTTTTAAGTGGGCATTTGCCYACTTTTTTTTATTATGANCTACCCATTTNGGGCGGTTTTACTGCGATTATGTGACAATTATTTTCGAATGGATTGCTAGGTNARATRGCTAGTAATTTGGCCTTATGGTCGCGTTTTTTTGCTTAAGGGGNTAGGTNGTATCTCNGTATGGCTAGTGATAATGGYGGTTTAARTGGTTGTTTTGRCAGTTGTGCTATTTTGTTATGTCGTTGAAATAAAATATTTTAATCGCTATTATCTTTCTACCAAATCGTATNTATAAGCCTTATCAGCTTAATTATCACCGCAACCTTATTTACGATGTTGGTTGTGGAGAATTCAARTGCACTTTGCCTGCAAATTTATACCCAGCTCGAAGTTAACATCCAACGAGCTATCTTATGTCCTAACACCGGACGAGTGTATAGGTCAGTTTTCGCGTGTGCGAAGCCCCCAAGATATTGTTAGACACTTACCAAAACCGCTGTCGGAACCTATTTCAATCGCGGCTAAAAAATCCTCTCAGAGTCTTCTTAGTGCGCTCAAGGCGGAATTGCTTAAAGCTCATTGGATTGCTATCTCATCCTTTGCACGCAGAACGCCCCTCAGTGACGCGCAACTTAATGCTTACCCCAAGTTAAAAGCGCAATTGGATAAGCACGCTTTTCCTGAAGGAAAAAAAGTCAATAGAGCCAGTTATCAGCAAGTACAAGACGATGTTCCATTGGCACGTCACTTATCTTACGTACCGGTAGAGCCTAGCCCAGAACATAAAATAGTGGTGGAGTTTGCGGGGCAGTGGTCGAGTAATGCGGCGTGCCTAACTCTAGCTAAAACGGCTGAACAAAACGAAAAAGTAACAGTAGGGAAAGCGGATAGAGCCAATAAACACCGCAGCCTTGCTACATTTAAAGATCTCGAAGCTGAAGGCAAAACGCAAAACGCTTTATATCAAAATCCCTTGCGTTGACCAGCCACAGCCCATTTTACTTAAGCTAGCCGAAGACCTACAACCCGTTAACAAAGAAGCTCAGATGGACGAGTGGGATAACGTGTTGGTGCCAGTGGTTCCCTTACACTTCTCGGGCTCTGATGAGTCTGATGAGGCAGGTAAAATTTTCAATTCGGGCTACGTGTATGTTGTTTGGGATAATAGAATTTGGCGCGAGGTTGAAATTACAGCAAGTGGTTATTTTTCAGATACAGATATTAATAGCGTCCGTGAAGAATCGACACCAAGAAGGCATGCCGATATCTATATGACCAATCCCGAGACAGGCAGTGTTTACTCTCATGAGCCTTTTCAAGTCGTGCAGAATGGTAGCGTAGTAAGTGAAGGATCCTTGAATGGTTCTGGAGAGGCACGAGTGTTCAATTTAGTTGAGAAAGAAGTGGAGATAGTCATGACAGGCTATGAGCCACAGATAAAAGCTAAGGTTGAAACACATTTAAGCCCGTTCAATGCTTCTAGTTCAGGCACACGGAAGGCAAAAGGTTATCCTTTGCCACATATATGGCTTCCATACAAGGCTAAAGGCGAACCTCAGTACGTATATCTAGCTTATAGCGGAAAACAATTGAGTGAGAGTGCATTATCTGAACTAGAGAGTAATCCTGGAAGCAGAGCCACAAAAGTTACTGAACTTGATCATTACAGCAGCGCCAAAAGTTTTAAAGTTGGGGAAGGTAAGACACGACTACTTTCGGTGTTGCCAAGTGCGGCGAATTGGAAGCCGAATGAGTACGCTATGTTACAAGATCAGATTAATAAAAATGTGGCAGCCGTGTACTTAAGCAAACCCGTAGAGCTGGTTTTTGAATACCCAGGCTATGCGACGCTGGATGAGTCAGATGATTATTTTGAATTACGACAAACCGACGGTGACTGGTCACAGCGAGTGTCTTTGCGCCAATGTATAAAAAAAGAAAACGGCTCTAGGTTGATTAGCTTTTCGGGTTGGCCTGTAGAGGTTATAGAAGTGGNACTTATTCGTGGTTATCAGGGCAATAGCCATCATGGACGAGACAATCAAACCGTCATCTTTGCTCGAACACTAATTGCAGACCTGCTAGCCCATAAGGAAAAGATCAACCAAGCTAACAGAAAGCCGTTTATACGAGTCGCRTGAGCNYGATATTAAGCAATTNAGCGCGATCAAAAATGACAATAAAGAGAATATTAACATGAATTTACGTCACACATTATGCTTGATTGCCTTGGTGGTATTGTCTGGCTGTAATCAGGAATCGGCGAAGGAGCCTGAGCAACAAGCGAAAAACCCTCAAACAATTGAAGACCGAATTGCAGAGAAGAATGCGCAGCAGTGGGAAGATGGCCGTGTTTATATTACAGAAAATAACTATGTTATTTATGACCAAGAAACGGGCAAACCGGAACACTACATTGTTAAAGCCAAAGAATGGCCTCGCGAAGATTTAGATAATGAAGCGACGTATGACCTGCCTAGAGTRGTATTCCGTTGGGATAATGCTCGTAATGAAGCAAAAGACCACTATGATCAAAGAGATAAAGTATGGAGTATCAAAACCGATGGCACGGACTTRCGYTTGGTTGCAGACGAATTTGTTGGCAAAGTTCGNTTAATGCGTATCTCACCAAATAATCGCTACTTAGCTTTGGCGTACTCGGCAGCTGAAGGCATGTTTAAGGTGATTAAAGATCTTAAAACGGGCGAATATATTGAACTGGGCCGTTCACGTGGTTATCCCGAGTTCCTTTGGGCAGAAGACAGCAGTTATCTTTACTATGTTGATAAATTTAAAGACTGGAAATACACCTTAGCGACAGGTGATATGCAGCAGGTAGAAACAGAGTTTAACGAGTATTCAGTGATTCAAGAAGGCAAAAGGTATGTTCTAAATGATTTCGGTGTTGCGGTTTATGACGAGGCTAAAGATGAATTTCTATTCAGTACGGGAATCAACCCAGATGAAGATAACCTGAATGATTATAAATTTAATAAGCGTAGCCTTAGCCCTGGCGGGAAGTATGCTTGGGGTGAAACTCGTAAGTTTCGTTATTTGATAGATATCGAGCGACGTACATTTCAGAAAGAAGAAATTATTCCAAGAGCAGTGGGTAAACTTCGCTATTTTGAAATTCTAAGTAAAGACGCGAACTATACTCGAGATGGAGCCGCCAGAGTCATTCTTAGCAAGCTAACAGAAAACAAAGAGTTTGATTCTTATCTAAAATGGGAGCAAATAGGGACTGGTCACAGTGCAGGTAATTCTTCTCTTTACAATGCATTTGCCAACAATGGTGATTTTGTGAAAGGGGATGAACTGTGAATATTGTTGATACCTGTAATGTAATACCACTGCATGCAAATTATTACTTATTTGGCGTTTACTACGAAGGTGAGCTTGATTCTCAAACTCAAAAAACAAACTTCCCGTCTTGGCATTTAAAGCAAAGCTTAGTAGGAAAGGAGGTCACTAACATTCGCCCGTTAGCTAAAGTGCCAATGCTGAATGTAACCGATAGCGAAAACCCTAAGCTTTGGGCAACGAATCAAGAGTTTAAGTTATGCCCGTTGGGTAACGGACAACCTGATAAAAATGGGGCGTTTGAAGTGTTGACACCAGAACACCCTATTCACGCGCTAGGCAGTGACTTACCAAAAAGCGGAGAACAAACCCTCACTTTTCGTTTTCCATCATTGCCACTTATTGCTTCACTCGCAGAGCTAGCACCTAAAGAGTTGGCTGAAAAAATTGTCGAGCTCAGCGGCCAATTAGACAACAGCGAAACTCAGTTAACACTAACTGAAATCAGTACTGAACAATTGGCTAAACCTTATAAGCCAGCTACAAGTGGGCAACTCAGCGCGGAACAAGCCGAATACAATAAGTGGTATGAGGA
>NZ_JAKJSR010000002.1:0-5595 GCF_050337155.1 Vibrio cionasavignyae | reverse complement strand
ATACATAACTGAGCTTRTAACTTACCTTCAATGATCACATCCGGCGAAGCAGAAATAAACTCAGCTTCAGCTTCAATAGTACCGGAAGATATACCTTTCTTATCGCCGCCTGCATCACCCCTACTTTTTGAAAACGTACTGCCTTTTAGCGCTTTGCTATTACCTCCATCTGCACTAACCGAGGTTGAACCACCCGATAAATCTGCCGATTTAGCATTGCTTTAATAGTGTATGTCTTCACGTCTCTCATCCACATTTAAAGTCCTATATCGCATGCCCTTTGGGCCTACGGGTTTGRTAGTGATAGACTAAGTCACCTTCTGCCTTCAATGCTGCATCTACACGTGCTTCAAAGTTTTCTGGCTTAGGATCTACTCGCCAAAATAACTTTGCAGGTTCGCGATTAAATGACGGCACTGTGATGACGGCTTCTTTGCCATGGTCCATAAAGGCGAGAATTTGTGCTAATGGGTAGGTGGTATCGGCTTCGGTATGAAAGCCTAATTTACCTGTATCAATACCRACAATCGCCATCGGGCGGTAGCCCTTCTGATTTTTGTTTTCAAACTGCAACACGATATTGATACCAACTTGGTTCTCAATCAAACCCATTTTATCAAAGTAGGCCGCGCCCACTCGGCCATGGCGCCAGCTGTAAACAATTTGGCGTTCGCGGTCAAAGTAGACTTCGGCATCTCTGGGTTTTAGAAGGAAAAGGAGCCAAAGAGCAATACCAAAGAGCAGAAAAGAACCGATCATAACAAAACTTTCGAGGAAGCGCTCAAGTCTACCTTCGACTTCCTTAGCCCTTAGATATGTTGCCCATGTAACCTCACCATTTTCATTAAGTAGTGCTCGTGCATACCTTTCGGTTTCTTCAGCGCCATACCTTAGCTGTTTTAAAGCCTTTTGCCGCTCAATGGACGCTAGCGCTTTGTATGCATATTCCTGCCGGCTTTCAAAATCAGGCAGCCAATCATTAAGCATATAAACCGAAAAAAAGCTAAACAGCAACATCAGCGGGATAACAATGGTATTGCGCCTGTTATGATAGCCCGTTCTTACGGTTAACACCTTTTCATCTACAGAGACTATAGGGTCAAGTGGGTCTTCCATTGGAATAACGATCACCTCTGAGCGAAATTCCTGCCACCACTTTGAAAAAGGTTGGGCTTTGGTGGTAAACATGCCCAAAAATCGACGTTTCATCTATTTCCCTTTGTTATTAAGCCCTATATCGCATGACCTTTTACCCGATTTGTTTGGTAGTGGGAAACTAGGTCATCTTNAGCGGCAAGAGCCCCTTCAACACGTTGCTCAAAGTTATCYGGCTTTTTATCCTTACGTAAGAAGTATTTTGCTGGCTCCCTTCTAAATGATTCTCCTGTAATCACCGCTTCTTTGCCATGCTCCATAAACGCTAAGATTTGAGCTAATGGGTAAGTCATATCGCCTTCTCGATGAAAAGAAAGCTTACCGATATCAATACCCATGATCCCCATCGGCCGATAGCCCGCTTGGTTCTTGTTCTCAAATTGCAATACGATATTTAAGCCAAGGTGATTTTCTAATATCCCCATTTTATCAAATGACGCCGCACCAACCCTTCCATGTCGCCACGAGTAGACAATTTGCCGGTTTCGATCAAAGTAAACTTCCGCATCTTGAGGTTTGAGTAAGAAAAGCAACCACGATCCTAAAGATAAAGCGCACATCAGGGCAAGGAAGCCTGTCGTTGAGAGAAAGCTATCTAATTTTCCTAGTTGCTTCAGCGCTCTCATATGAGTAAACAATGTCACATTACCGTTTTGCTCAAAATAGATGCTGAAACCTTTAATGGAATTATCTGCGAGAGCTATCCCACGCCGAAAAATATCCTCTCCTTCTTTATCTCCTTCCTTTTGAGCGTCGGAAAGGTAGCTTATGTATCTGGCTTTGTCTTCTTTATAGCTTTCAATCATACGCTCAGCTCGAGCCTTTTGAGACTCAAAGTTATATTTGTAGCTGGAATCGTAGAGAAAATACAGGGTTAATATGGTTAGCATCAGCATCCATGGCACGACAATGGTATTTCGGCGAGTATGATAACCAGTCCTTAACGTCAACAGATTGTCATTGACCGTCATAAACGGTTCGAGCGGGTCTTTCATCGGGACGACTATCACCTCTGCTCGAAATTGCGGCCACCATTTTGAAAAAGGTTGCGCTTTGGTTGTGAATATTCCTTTAGAGCCGCGATTCATTTATTTTCCCCAAGGTGTTGAGTTTGGTTTTTCATCAAGCATACCTATTTGACTCGTGCTTATGTGGCCGCTGTTGGTTAAATAGCGTTTTGGCACAATGGTGTTTGGTGTCGGTTCGTAACACCAGATCAGACGCGCTGGATGCGAAAACTCGACATTGACCGTGACATGCAGGCCGTCTTCTTTGGCGATGCATAACGTCCTATCTTCAAATGCCGCCGCCAATGCACTCCTGAAGGTTTCGGTCATGGCCTTATCGGGATCTGGGACTGAGTAAGCCGCGTATTTGGCGTCATCCAGTTCACGATAAATCGAGCCATGCAGTTGAGATATGTTCATTTTAAAATCTGGCAAGACGAATACGTAACTGAGCTTTTAACTTACCTTCAATGATCACATCCGGCGAAGCAGAAATAAACTCAGCTTCAGCTTCAATAGTACCGGAAGATATACCTTTCTTATCGCCGCCTGCATCACCCCTACTTTTTGAAAACGTACTGCCTTTTAGCGCTTTGCTATTACCTCCATCTGCACTAACCGAGGTTGAACCACCCGCTAAATCTGCCGATTTAGCATTGTTTTAATGGTATATGTCCTCACGTCTCTTTAATCGCACAATAAAAATCAGAGTCAACGTTCAACACGCCCTAGTTAAAGAAGGTGCTTCGCATACAGCTCTGGTAACACCTCATCCCTTTTCAAAATCTCTTCCAGCCGCGACTCGAAGTTTTCGGGTTTTTCATCAATGTATAAATAGTATTTAGGCTGAGGGCGTTCGAAGCTTTCGCCGGTTATTACGGCGCTTTTACCTTTGTCCATAAAGGCGAAGACTTGAGCCATAAACTCGGTATTATCATTTTCATTGTTGAAATGCGCTCGGCCTGTTGGTTGAAGTCCGAAGTTGGTTGGCCAGAACTGTTTTTTTTTGTGTTCGCTGTATAGTAATAGGTTAAGTCCTTGCCTCCTTTCACGGTAGCCGAGGTTATCAAAATTACAGGCTGCTATCTTGCCTTTACGCCATGTGTAGACTATTTTTCTCTCGCGATCAAAGTAGATGTCGGCCATTCTGGGTAAACGAAGAAAGGCAATGGTTCCAGCCAAGGAGATCATCAATAGCACGCAAATAACACCTATTTTCTTGTATGTAGAATGTCTATTATAATCCTTAGCATATAGGTGTATTGCTTTGATATTGTTGAGTATTGAACGTTTTCCATCTTTACCCACTAGCGTACGATAGTACATGTCTCGCTTCTCATCGTATTCCCTACCAAGATCCTTATATTCTTGATTCAACTCAATCATATTGTGGGCTCGCTCTATCATCCCCTGATTTGGGATAAGCCAGCCGATCATATGAAACGATAGTCCCCAGAAGGCCAATACAAAAGGTGCTATATAGACAAACCGAATGGTTTGTGTTGGGGTGGCAACTGATAGCGTTGTATCGTTAACCTGCATGATTGAATTTTGCGGATCTTGATAGGTATCTAGCGTGATTCTGTTATTGAGCCACTCTCGCAGCTCGATGAATTTTTTGGCATGCTTTAGCAACCCCAAAAATCCTCTTTTATTTCTTTTCTCTATCATTACAGTAACTCATCGTCTTTTAGGCCAATAAAGGCTTGTTTTGCCAACCCATTTTGATTCAGCATCCGTTTGGGGGCTATTACATCAGGCCTAGGTTGATAGTACCAATATAAGTTTGCATTATTCTCCAACTCGACCTCCACGGTTAGATGTAATGATGCGTTTTCGAGTTTATGCTTAGCCGGATCAGCCAATGCATGTTGAAGTGCATCAGCAAACGCTTTTGTTGCGCTTTCATCAAGTTGCATTGAGTATTGGTTTGGCTGAATCATCTCTAACTTGCGTTTTTGAATTGAACCCACGATTTCAGACACACCCTTGACATAGGCTGGGAGCACGAATTGGTAGGTCACTTTTTATTTATTTTCCAAAGGTGTAACCTTAAATCGCATGACCTCTTACCCGATTTGTNYGGTAGTGGGAAACTAGGTCATCTTCAGCGGCAAGAGCCCCTTCAACACGCTGCTCAAAGTTATCCGGCTTTTTATCCTTACGTAAGAAGTATTTTGCTGGCTCCCTTCTAAATGATTCTCCTGTAATTACCGCTTCTTTGCCATGCTCCATAAACGCTAAGATTTGAGCTAATGGGTAAGTCATATCGCCTTCTCGATGAAAAGAAAGYTTACCGATATCAATACCCATTATCCCCATAGGTCGGTAGCCCGTTTGGTTTTTGTTCTCAAATTGCAATACGATATTTAAGCCAAGGTGGTTTTCTAATATCCCCATTTTGTCAAATGATGCCGCTCCAACCCTTCCATGTCGCCACGAGTAGACAATTTGCCTGTTTCGATCAAAGTAAACTTCCGCGTCTTGAGGTTTTAGTAAAAAAAGCAACCACGCTCCTAAAGATAAAGCGCACATCAGGGCAAGGAAGCCTGTCGTTGAGAGAAAACTATCTAATTTTCCTAGTTGCTTCAGCGCTCTCATATGAGTGAACAATGTCACATTACCGTCTTGCTCAAAATAGACACTGTAGGCTTGAATTTGTTCTTCTTCCTCTAGAATCCAGTGTTTATACTTAGTCGCTTTTTCTTTATATCCTTCCTTCTCGGCTCTCTGAGCCCACTTATCGTAATCAGCTCTCCTTTCTTGATGAAAATCAATCATACGCTCAGCTCGAGCTTTTTGAGACTCAAAGTTATATTTGTAGCTGGAATCGTAGAGAAAATACAGGGTTAATATGGTTAGCATCATCATCCATGGCACGACAATGGTATTTCGGCGAGTATGATAACCAGTCCTTAACGTCAACAGATGGTCATTGACCGTCATAAACGGTTCGAGCGGGTCTTTCATTGGGACAACAATCACTTCTGCTCGAAATTGCGCCCACCATTTTGAAAAAGGTTGCGCTTTTGTTGTGAATATTCCTTTAGAGCCGCGATTCATTTACTTTCCCCAAGGTGTAGTATTTGGTTTTTCATCAAGCATGCCTATTTGACTCGTGCTTATGTAGCCGCTGTTGGTTAAATAGCGTTTTGGCACAATGGTGTTTGGCGTCGGTTCGTAGCACCAGAGCAGACGAGCCGGATGCGAAAACTCGACATTGACCGTGACATGCAGGCCGTCTTCTTTAGCGATACATAACGTCCTATCTTCAAATGCCGCCGCCAATGCACTCCTGAAGGTTTCGGTCATGGCCTTATCGGGATCAGGGACTGAGTAAGCCGCGTATTTGGCATCATCCAGTACACGATAAATCGAGCCATGCAGTTGAGATACGTTCATTTTAAAATCCGGCAAGACGAATACATAACTG
>NZ_JAKJSR010000001.1:0-46101 GCF_050337155.1 Vibrio cionasavignyae | reverse complement strand
ACTTTTGAGTAACCATGTCGCTCGTAGAAACACACTGCATTATCATTAACCTTGCGTGTTGAAAGTACTGAGCGCTTGTAACCTTTAATCACTGCACAACTCTCAAGCTGGGTGATTAGATAACTACCCGCTCCTCGGTACTTTGAGTACATTCGCTTCAACTCACAAGTTTCACTGTCGTGCTTGCGAAATGAACCGCATGCAACGGCTTTTTTACTTTGATAGATGACTAAACAAATATCAGTACCCAAACTAAAAGAATCCGCATGGAATGAACTCTCGCCAGAGTCTGAAGTAAGAGCTCTAAGTTCTGAACTCAACTCTGCGACTAGATTTGAAAAATCCTTATCGCTTGGTGTTGTTTCCCTAAATGTGAACTGCACGTAGCCTCCTGCCACATAACGCCGCGTTAAGTAGTGAGCAACGCAGACCACCGAACTTAAAGTATTGTGCCGTAAACACTAAATTTAAAGCAAACTGAAAATGCCAAGCGTTGGGAATCTGTCTTAAACGCTTTGTTAGGCTACTTATAGTTGACCTGAATCCATTCCTTGGCAAAGATACTGCCATCCGAGTTTAGATCTATAGAGTTGATGGCTGAAAGCTGCTTAAGTGCAAATTTTAAATCTTTACTAGAAAGTTGAGGCATTTCATACATATCCATTCTTTGATTTACTCGTTCCAGTAAATCTCGCTCAGGTAAGTTGACTACTTTCTTCTCTGCAACTTTATGTAGAGTGACTAAAACAACGACTTCAGATGGAGTTAGCTCAACTTCTAAGTTTTTCCATAAACTATTCCAGAGTAAAACAGCTGCGAATGGTATCGCCCACTGTTGATCATTGACTGATAGAGTAGTGAATACGCCGGCAGAGATTGCTTCAATAAGATTTCTCATATTCAGACGAATATTGCCTAGCTTTACACTCTTTCCTCCATTACGCCCACTTATATGATCCATTGTGATCATATGCATAAGATGGCGCTCTTTCTCTGGGGGAGTGACTTTCACATAGTTGTCAACTATCTGTTTTGCTAATTGTTCATTCTTACTTATTCCAGCAATAACCAAGTAGTCATTTACCTTGGTCTGAATTTCGCTAAGTTTTTCGTCTCTACGAGAATAGTTCCACTCTCTCAATTTATTTTTCCTTATTATGCAAATTCTGCTTGTAGCCTAACGCCCTGCTAAGTGGCGCTGACGACTAACTATACCAAACACTCATAATCTCAAGCCAAAACCGCGATACGTTACGCGTCCACTTGAGCAGTTTGTTAACTGTGTGCTTAATGCGGTTTAAAACATAGGTGAGAATTGAATAACTCAACTGGTTTATCGTTATCTGTCGTTAGTTCGATATTACAATAAGATTGACTAACTGCTTGCAGAGCCCCATCAAATTTCAAGATATAACTCTTGCCCATTTTGGGAACAAAATCAGATATAACCCCACACATTAAACTGCCTGATGTAGCTGTAACCAAAAAACTTGATTTGACTTCCGCAACAATCGGTAAGGTCTTCCGCTCTTCATTGCCGTCAAAGCCTGCTAACCCACCAATTTCTATAGTGTGCATGAGAGTTCGATCGCCTTCAATCTCCCACATATCGCATTTACCCGCATTCTCGACATGCCAGAACCTGATCTGTATTCCAGCTAGGACAGCTCCAGCCCCGTCCGCCTCCATAGTCAGTTCCGCTAAACTATCAGTATGAGTTGGCTCAACATACTTAGTCGCACAACCAGCTAATATTGAACCAAAGATAGAAACCAATAATAAACGTCTTTTCATCCATGACCTCTTTAATACGAATATCAATTAACCACCAACCAAAAATAGATAATTAAGCCAAAGCAATTACGAAGCCGGGAAGTACAGTTAACGCCCGCTTAACTTGCTGCCAACTGCACCACATCTAAACTGACCACCGTAATCACACAAGCCAAACTGAACCAAAAATGCAATAGGTTGGCAGTCAAGTTGAAGCGTTTGTTAAGTTTACATAATCCACTTAACCAAATCGTATGCGAACTGCCCAAACCACCCTACCGACAGAACACCAAATATCGCACGGTGCATCAACATTTTGTTGTTTGCTGAGCGGAATTCAACTAACGGGCAAACCCAACGTAAGTAATGAAACAATAGCCTGAAGACAAAGAGCGTTGCCACAAATGAATACATGTAAAGTGCGCTTTCAAAAAACACACTTGATATTTGCATGTTCTCAATATTCGGACTAAATCGACTACAAACCCAGAACGATAATGGGAATCCCATGAACCACAACAATACATCATAAATGCTATGTCGATGAACAACTGAAAGTGTTGAGGATTTTGAGCTTATGTAGTTTTTTAGCTCGCTAAACACACCGTTAACCCAAGTAGCATCGTAACCACTAACTTCAAGATTAGACTCGTTTGGAGTTCCGTAACTCGGAAGTAAAGAGAAATCGAGCACCTTAGGTTTTGAGAAATCAAGAAATACAACAAAATAGTTGTGAGGATAGTAGTTATGTACATGCTTCAGTGTTGACTGACTATCTACGTAAAGTGACTTAACGTTTTCAGGAAAGTTTACTGAATCAAATACTTCACTAATTGTGCCCCATAACTCTTCACCATTTGTCCCAGCAATCGTAACTTTTAAGGTAAAGGACTCACGCAGAGTTCCGAGGTTATTCTCATATTCCTCTTGAGTTTGGTCATTTTGCAGAAATAAGAAAGCTTCGATTTCTGCAGCAGCATTGGCTCTTTCTTGTAGGATATCGCAAAATCGACGAAGCTCATCTTTACCAAAAGATAAAGATGATATTTGCATTTTTTGCCTACTTTTAATTTTAGTTTTTTCTATCACAACCACTGAATCCAAAATGTAAACTTAACGCCTTGTTAAGCAGCAGCTAAACTACCACTACAATCAAACAAAGCCACCGTAATCACCAAACCCAACCAAACCAAAATCGCCAAACGTTAGCTGTCTGCTTGAACAATTTGTTAGAATTATCTTTCACCGTTATATGACACTTCAGCCTTGTCGATACCAATGTCTTTGCGCATTGCATTGGTCAAGTTTAGAGCATTAGACCTAATAACTTCCCAACTCACAGACTTACCATCGAATACAACAGCTAATAGCTGATCTATGAACAAATCATTTGCATCCATCACCTCTTGTGGCGCTATCATTGCAAGATACCCATAAATCTTTAGACGCTCTGTCTCGAACTGTTCGGCTTCTTGAGCTGTTAGCTGTTGCTTATTTCTAAGAACGATCATTTCCACTTTTGCGAGCATTGTGGCTACCAAGTCAATCGTAGCTCTATAGATCAATAACTTATCATTGTGTTCTCTGAGTTGGGTTTGTTTATAAACTTCGATTTCACTATGGAGTTTGGCTAAATTTTTCTGGCTATCCTGATGTAACTCAGTTCTCAGCTTCTCCAGCTCTCGATCATGTTCGGCTTTTTCTTTTACCATTAAACGGTTTGCCCAAATTTTTCCTAAATAATTTGCCAACCCAAGAATAATGGCACCACTTCCACCAAGAGCAGCAATGATAGTTGCCCCAATTTTTAGATATTCGTCCATAGTCACCCGATAATTTCTAACGCCCTGCTAAGTGGCGCTAACGATTAACTTATCAAGCGCACTTAACTTCAAACCAAAACCGCCAAGCTTATGGCGTCCACTTGAGTAGTTTGTTAGTTGCCTACGCCCCTATTCTTTTATTTGCGCCAAGATGCTCATTGCTTGCCGCAAACTAAATTACTATCACCACGCCGTGCTTGATAGCTGACAGAACTGACATATTTCGATAAATGCGAGTTGGCGCGAAAAAGACCCCACCGAAGTCACTGAAAAACGGGTTGAGGAAGATGTGACTTTCGTTGCCCACGGACGGACAAAAAAAGCAGTGCCGCGAAACCTCGATTGTTAAAGCGAATGACTCTTTCGCGCTGCCACCGGAAAGAAAGTTAAGCAGTGGGGCTTGTCGCTGCATAGCTGAAGGGACAATGATTTGACCACTAAATTTCTAAGTGCAACTAACGCCCTGTTAAGTGGCGCTAACGATTGACTTACCAAGCGCACTTAACTTCAAACCAAAACCGCCAAGCTTATGGCGTCCACTTGAGCAGTTTGTTAGCTTTTTCGTGCGATAATGCCTGCGTTGCTCACCAAGATGTTGAAGTAACGCTCTCCCCTCAAAACCACTGACCAACATGACGGGACAGAGTTGAACTGTCCAAAAATTCGTAGCCTGAGTTGACGAAACTCAGAGGCAACTCAAAGTTTGCCACTAAGCCAACAGCCACATACGCCAATTTTCAATTAAGCGTAAATAACTCAGTAGCAAAGAAAAAGCACACGAGAGATGTGAGGTTACCACTAAAGAACAGGTGTAAAGCTAGAACGATGAACCCGTACACCAATAAACTAAACCGTGAAAGCTAACGCCTTGTTAAGTAGCAGCTAACTGCCACCACACCCAAACAAAGCCACCGTAATCACTAAACTCAACCAAACCAAAATCGCCGACTGTTAGCTGTCTGCTTGAACAATTTGTTATGTTTCTTTGCTCTTGTGGGCGAGTTTGTGGGCATGTTGCTCCCACTCTCTCCCGTCGAACTCCGATACCACAACCTTTGRAATTGGAGTGTCGATACAATTGATATTCACGTCCACTCCATCGGGGTTTGAGCGCGGAATGTAGAAAGGCTTACAACCACATGTGGTACAGAAAAAGTGCTTAGCGACATTCGTATTAAACGTGTAAGTACTTAAACAATCCTGTCCCTTCAACAAAGAAAATTTCGAGTTAGGTACTATCAAATGAAGAAAGCCTGACTTTTTACATATTGAGCAATTGCATAAGTCAGCCTCAATAACTTCGGGAGCTTCAACTGAAAACTGAACTTCTCCACAATGACAACTTCCTTGATATTCCATCATTTCCTCGTTGAAACATAACGCCTGCTTAAGTTGTGAGTTACGCATCACTGAAGCCAAATTTTAAACCGTAATCACCCAAACCAAAATTAACACCAAAACCGCCAAGCGTTACGAATCAACTTGAAGCGCTTGTTATGCTAATTTGGTTGATTGTCCGTACGTGCCTTTCTTCCCAAGTAACCACCGTGATGCCTTAATCCATATTCTTCTTTTGTGAACCCGTTCACTTCCATTGCAGCGATCGCTATTGCATCACTCATTGCTAACATTACAGCGATTGTAGTGGTCGGAGTGAGATCCAATGGACAAGCTTCCTTATGAACTCCCATGTCCAACACATATTCACAATGCTTTCTCAACTCTGAGTCTGGATGAGAGGTTACACCAACTATATGCGTTACACCCAAATGCCTAGCTAGCTCCAATATTTCAATAACTTCTCGTGATTTACCACTAGTAGAAAACGCTATTAATATATCGTTGGGACTAATAATCCCCAAATCTCCATGTGCAGCTTCAGCAGGATGAAGAAACACCGAAGGAGAACCGGTAGAACTTAACGTGACTGAAAACTTGTGAGCAATATGACCAGCCTTTCCTATACCTGTTGTAACTACCTTACTAGAGCAGTCTGCGACTAGTTTTACTACTTCTTCGAAGGAGTCATTAACATGTACAGATTGGATAGCTTTTGCTTCTTCACTCAAAACAAATTTAACGCGATCTATGATTTTCATTAAATCTCCATTTGCATAACGCCCTGCTAAGTGGCGCTGACGACGAACTTTACCAAACACTCATAATTTCAAACCAAAACCGCGATACGTTACGCGTCCACTTGAGCAGTTTGTTAGCACTCTACTGCCAGCGAGGTTTGTAGGAAGTCATCACTAACTTCAAGTTTATAAACAGTATTTGATTTAACTAGACACTCACGCATTTCCTTACGTGAGATCTCGAAGAGTTTATTTGTGAATTGATGGTCTTTTTCCCATTGATCACGACTTGGCCATTGGGCATAACCTACCATTACATTTGGCTTGTCTGAACGATGAAGACGAGAACCAAAGCTGCCACAATGCTGGTAGATTGACTTTGTTACTTCAAGCCATGCTTCGCGAAACCTTGATTCCGTTCCATCACGAATTTCAAACTCATAGACTGCGATAAACATCCTGTTTCTCCTCTGAGTGCTAACGCCCTGCTAAGTGGCGCTAACGATTAACTTACCAAGCGCACTTAACTTCAAACCAAAACCGCCAAGCTTATGGCGTCCACTTGAGTAGTTTGTTAGTTGCCTACGCCCCTAATCTCTTATTTTCACCAAGATGCTAATTGCTTACCGCAAACTAAATTACTACCACCAAGCCATACTTGATAGCTGACAGAACTGACATCTTTCGATTAATGCGAGTTGGTGCGAAAAAGGCATCACCGAAGTCACTGAAAAACGGGGTGAGGAAGATGTCACTTCCGTTGCTCACAGACGGATACAAAAAGCAGTTCCGCGAAACCTCGATTGTTAAAGCGAATGACTCTTTCGCGCTGCCACCGGAAAGAAAGTTAAGCAGTGGGGCTTGTCGCTGCATAGCTGAAGGGACAATGATTTGACCACTAAATTTCTAAGTGCAACTAACGCCCTGTTAAGGGGTGAGCAACGCAATACTGAAGCAGCCGCAGACCACCTTAAACGCCAAAACCAACGCATAGTGAAAATGCCACGCGTTGCGAATCCCTCTTGAACAGTTTGTTATGTTCGTAGTTTTTGATAGGTAAAGACTATTGAAATGACAATTCCAATAGACATTAGTTAAAGTTAAATGCTATTATCCCAATTAATTGATAGGTAAAACCTATTAAAATAACTTGTGTCGCAAGGTAAAGGGAAACATGGGATTAAGTAGCATTGTTCACATTAGCTCTATTGGGTGTGCTTGCACGGCATGCGCTCGACTTCTTTGGTTCAATGAACTGTCGCTAAAAGGAATAGAGTTGGAAACACTCATTATTCACGCTCAGTCTGCTGCGATGCTTCCGATGGCTGCAATTTTATTAATCGCCAGTGTTAAGCCTGAGATTACGCAAACCATTCATGGATTGAACGCACACTACTTAATCTCCTCAATATCATTAACTTACATATCAATAAGTTCGCTTCAGCTTTAACATTGCCAAGAGAACATAACGCCCTGTTAAGGTGTGAGCAACGCAATACCAATGCCGCCGCATACCACCTTAAACACTAAACGCAACGCATGGTAAAAATGCCACGCGTTGCGAATCACTCTTAAACAGTTTGTTATGTCTATTTTTTAGTGGAGATTAAGGAAAAAATAGACGACAGAGTTCGACCAATTCCTTTTTTAATCCCATCTGAAATACTTGCTACCGATAGAACCAAGCACAATACTAAAATAGATAGTGTCTCAGGGTTTGCGTCTCCATTAGTAGCCAACCCAAAGACCACTGAGCAAACTAATAAAAATAAGCTAGATGACACAAAATATGAGCCGAGACTTATATTTCGATCTCTAAAGCTGAAAATAGAAAACTGCTTACTATCTAATTTGCGAAGAGGTGGCTTTGCAATACCCTCAAACAATTCAATTTCTTTCAGCCCCTGCCAAATTTGACTGGTATAAACACTAGTGATTTTAGGAACTTCTCCCACAATAAAGCTTTTTATTGCATCAAGATCAAATGGTATTGAGGATAGACATCTTGTCTTGAAACTAACAACTCCGTTTCTTATAAGTATAGATGGATCATCAAATACTTTATTGACAAAAAAGCCGCTTAATTTATCTGAGACCCCATTGTCGTATAGTGTATCAACTAAATACTGTGTAGCCTGGAAAGAAGTCGTATCAGTCTCTGCTACTATAATAATCTCATCTGATGACTTACAAACAGTAAGGGACTCATCGTCAATACCACCACGACAGTCCACTATAATATAGTCATACCCCTTCTCTTGCTTAATTTGGGTAATAAACTGTTCGAAATAATCATGGAAAAAATCACTTTCTCCATTTTCTTTATACCTTCTATGATCTCCCACACCTATAAAGTCAGTACTATTATAACTTTTCAGTGGCTCAATCACTTTTTCGTAAGGGAGAGCCGTCTTTTCTAGGGTTGAGAATAAGTTTGTGAGCCCTACGCTAATATTAGAAACTTCATTAAGTCCTAAATAGTAAGTTAGACCTGCAGTACCAAAATCGGCATCGATTAGCAATACAGATGAACCAGACTCATCTAAAATTTTAGCTATTGTCGCAGTCAGCATGGTTTTGCCACTACCACCTTTGCCGCTAACGACAGCGATAGTTTTACAACTTTTATTTTCCATCGTTTTCTCCTTGCGAGCGAGACAGCCTTCCTAAAAGGTCTGCGTATTGCTTTTTGTCATCTACAAAATCTGAACCGTTCATATTGAACCAGTAATGAATGATAAAGAAGAAAAATGACCACGCAACCGTCAAAAAAGAACTAAACATACAGATTGACTTAAACTGTCCGGGGTCAATACCGAAACTAGTTTTTACCAATTCGTATATCCACTCACCTGCAACTGCTCCGGATAAAAGAGTTGTGATTATGAACCCACCAAACCCTAGAATTACTTGACTACCTGTCGCTTGAATTTTTAGAACAAGCAGGTTGATCACGAACTTTTGGTCTGTTGCAATGGTTTGAGATATTGGATGGGCAAGAAACCATCCGGATGTGATAATTGAAATAGACGCCAAAAAAAGCCAAGAGAAAACACTTTCTAATGCTGATTCGACACCGGTTATATCCTTCATAAAAAACTCTGTTATGCATCTATGTGCGCCATAATACCATCAAATTTTTAAACGCAAAGTTTTTGTTGAATTACATAGACATAACGCTAAGCTAAGTTGCAGCTAACGCAACACCGCACTCAATCTAACCACCGTAATCACTAAACTCAACCAAACCAAAAATGCCAAGCGTTAGCTGTCAATTTAAGCGCCTTGTTAGGCTTTTAGTTTCGCCATTGTTTCTTCTATTAGTAGCTGTTTTTCAAAATACTGACGAAAGGAACTATGGAGCTCTTGGATCCATAGTTCACTGTTATCTGTTTCCAGAAATTTCATCGCTTTTTCTGAAATTGGCGTTTTTTGATAGTGAAATGTAGCATTTCGAAAAAGCCGCAAAGCATCAACAAAATCTACCGCTTCCAGTAATGAATCAACTTTCTCATCGGAACTATTCAGCTCTCGATAACCTTCTACTACAACGTACAATAAAGAATAGAAAACACAAATCCGACGAAAAGACGAATGTAGCTGAGATAATTTTTGGATCTCGATAGGAAAGCTCTCATCTACCGGAATATCGGTGTTGCTAACGACTTTTACAGCATCTGCATTTAACCAATGCGAATGTAAAGCAACCATGCTTGGTTTCATATTGTCTCCCTAAAGCCTAACGCCCTGCTAAGTGGCGCTAACGACTAACTTGCCAAGCGCACTAAACTTCAAACCAAAACCGCCAAGCTTATGGCGTCCACTTGAGTAGTTTGTTAGTTGCCTACGCCCCTATTCTTTTATTTGCACCAAAGATGCTCATTGGTTGCTGTAAACCAAATTACTATCACCACGCCGTACTTGATAGCTGACAGAACTGACATCTTTCGATTAACGTGAGTTGGCGCGAAAAAGAAACCACCGAAGTCACTGAAAAACGGGTTAAGGAAGATGTTACTTTCGTTGCTCACGGACGGACACAAAAAGCAGTGCCGCGAAACCTCGATGGCTAAAGCGAATGACGCTTTCACGCTGCCACCGGAAAGAAAATTAAGCAGTGGGGCTTGTCGCTGAATAGCTAAAGGGACAATGATTTGACCACTAAATTTCTAAGTGCRACTAACGCCGCATTAAGGTGTGAGCGGCGCTTGGCTATACTTGAGCGAAGCGAAACTGCCAAGCGTTGCGAATCACTCTTAAATGCTTTGTTATACGCGTTCTAATTGGTACCCGTAAAAGACATTATCCGTTTCATATTCAACTAAATAACCAATCAGAGTATCAATTTCCTCTAACGAATCTCTTTCAGATTCCAAACGCTCTTCACGGGACAACTCACCTTGAGGTTGCCACTTGTAGTGAACAAAAGAGTTACGTGATTCGATGACTTTATTGAAGATTTTAAGCATTTCATTATCGAGAGGAGGCAAGTCCAACATTTTCAGAAACCAGCCTGTTTTCGCTCTCATATTTAGGCTTCGGATCATTTCTTTATAGTCAGAATTAGATAAACCTTTACGGTAACAAATTTGGTGATAAATACCATTAATCCAATGCTCCAACCACATAGCATAGAGAACTGTACTTAATTCATACTGTCCAGACTCAAAGTGATCTTTAGCCTGCTTAATCAAGTCAGGACGGTGATCTATAATAAATTCCCACTCTTCTTCACTGTCTGCTAACCTTTTCAAATGTTCCATACATTTAGCTTCAACTTCTTCTTCCGTTAACCCAGAAGTGTCAATCTCGCCTGATGCTAAAGCTGACTTCATCAATGAAACAATGATGCTTTTTTCTATTTCTTCGTGCTCATTCATTATCTATTTCCGTAAAAGCGTATAACGCCCGCTTAAGTCGTGAGTAACGCACTACCGAACTTAGATTGGGCACCGTAATCACATAACCCTAAATTAACACCAAAAGTGCCGAGCGTTACGAATCGACTTGAAGCGTTTGTTATAAATCAGGTTTCCACTAAACGTTAATTTTGCCTTTTAGATAAAGAACACCTTTGCCTGAAATAACAACAGTCTTGTCTGAAACGCAGCACTTCAGTACACCACTTCTTTTCGACGCTTGGTAAGCAACTAGATCGGCTTTATCCAATTTTTCAGCCCAATAAGGAGCCAAGCCAGAATGAATGGAACCTGTAACAGGGTCTTCATCTCCACCGTTTGCTGGCCAAAAATAACGAGATACGAAATCATATTTATCAGATTTAGCGGTTACCACTACATCTAACGGTGCAAGCTGTTTCAATCGTTCAGAGACATAAGTGATGTCCAAAACTTCTTGTTCACTCGCAAAGACAGCAAAGTAGGCTTGCCTGTTTTTAAGAACCTCTATCGGCTCATTAGATAGTCCATTCAGTAGTTGTATCGGGGTTGTACTAACAACCTCTGGCTTCTGGTTGGGAAATGTCATTTCAATTTCATTCTGTGCATTAAGAATAACATTTAAGTTTCCGACTTCTTTTGTTATGAACTCAATTTGGTGTTCAACACCAAACTCATTAAACAATACATGGGCAGATGCTAACGTCGCATGACCGCAGAAATCAATTTCAGTCAGCGGGGAAAACCAGCGAATCTCATACTGATTAGCACTGACATTTTTTATGTATGCTGTCTCTGATAAGTTGTTTTCAGCTGCTATATTTTGCATTAGCTCATCAGGAAGCCAATCCTCGATAGGAACCACTGCTGCTGAATTACCTTTAAACTGTTGATCTGTAAACGCATCAACTACGAAAATATCCATTTCCAACGTATGAACTCCATTTGCTTTATAACGCCTGCTTAAGTGGTGAGTAACGCACCACCAAACCTAAATTGACCACCCTAAACACATAAGCCGACAGTTACACCAAAATTGCCAAGCGTTACGAATCCACTTAAAGCACTTGTTATATTTTTCAGTGCGATATAGTACCTGAAAAGCGATCCTTACCTTTCCAGTACGAACATTGCGGACAATGTCCACCTTTGGGGTAATCGATACCTTCCTCGTGAGGGCAGCCAATAATATCCTCGACCATACTTACCGTTTGTGCGCCGTTGTCATCAATAAATATCAGTACTTCTTTTAAAATCAGCTCATCTTTACGAATATCTGTCGCCTTGAACCATTTTTTCATTGGCTCCGGCTCTGCACCGTCATAAGGAATAATTGCGCAGACAAGCTTTGTTGCCGTTTTATTGTCAGGACCATAGAAAGCAACGGTAGCTATGGGAAAACCTTTATTCCCTTTGCGTACTCTCTTACTGAGTGCTTTCTTATTATTTCCCTGAGCCATTATTCACCCGTACTTAAAGAAAAATATAACGCTAAGCTAAGTTGCAGCTAACACAATACTGTACTCAACCTAACCACCGTAATCACTAAACTTAACCAAACTAAAAATGCCAAACGTTAGCTGTCGACTTGAGCGCCTTGTTATGCCTCTTGGTCACGATAGACATTCGGTTGCCAGATTTGCATTAATATCTCTGGATTTTCTACCGGTCTAAACCCGAATTGAGCATAGAGTCCGTGAGCATCCCTAGTAGCTAAAACCATCCTGCGGAGTCCCTTTACATCAGAGTGCTCAACTATTGTTTGCACTAGCAACTTGCTCAGACCTTTGCCTCTATGACTATCTTCAATAAATACATCAGCAAGATAAGCGAATGTCGCTCTATCTGTTATGAGTCGAGCAAAGCCAACTTGATTGCCAGTGTCAGTAAAAAGGCCAAAACAAAAAGAGTTTGATATCGCTTTTTTCAAAGTTTCTCTTGGAATCTCAGAAGCCCAATAACTACTTGAAATGAATTTATAGATAAATTCAAAGTCGAGATCTTCATTGTTTGTGCCTACTTTATATCCTTGCATTGCTTCCCGCTCCTGAGGCATAACGCCAAATTAAGTAGTGAGTAACGCTACCACCCACCTAAACCATTGTGCCGTAAACACCGAAGCTGATTCAAAGCAAAAATGCCGAGCGTTACGAATCTACTTAAATTTATTGTTAGCTTTATGCTGCCCTTGAATCTAAGGTTGCTCTTACTATCTTCATATCCGTTTCAGCCCTATTTCGGTCACTAATCTGCCCATTGCTCTCCATAACTCTTATGAGGTGGCGAATCTGTTCGTCATTGAAAGTTGCAAGATTAGGATGTATTAGTTCACTAAAATAACTATCAGCCATGTTAAAGCTCCAGACTTTTGAAAATCCATCAATTGCAATATCGTTGCAAGCATATAACCAATCAGGTGAACTAGATATTTGTCTCATATTCTGCAGATATTTAGCTCGCTTAGATTCTGAAACGTTACCTTCTAGTACAAAAAGCTGAGGCAATTCATCGATAACTCGTTGATTGACGTACCAACCATTTGAGTTGATACGTTGAATAACGTTCCTTTTTGCCTGTCGAGACTTTGTGAACAACTTGCTTAATCTTTGATATTTAGACTTTAGTTGAGAAACTTCTCCCTCAGCTGTCGCTAATGCGACGGACAATTCCGATTTATCGCTTTCTAATTCAGTTTTCTCTTCAATTAGTTTCAAGTTGCTATCAGTAACTGAATTAAAAGAGTTATCTTTAGAGTCAAGTTGACGTTTATACTCGCTAATTTCCTCTTCTTTATTCTTCAGTACTTCTTGGTGGAATTGTTGAATTTTTTGTACTGATGCTCTCAATTCGTTACTTTGTTCTAAAGTTAACATCGTTTCACTTGAGTACTGATCTCGCTTTTTCAGTCCTTCGCTTCTATTCCATTCTGTGTAGATGAATATGAAACGCTGCAGCAAAGGTTGAATTGCAAGTAATGTTGCTGTAATCAATAAAGGCACTAAAACTGTATTGTACTCAAAACCTGTAGCGTCAGGAGATAGACCTATTTTGAAGTCAGCAAGCCTGTCATCAAAATTTTTGGTTCCAAAAATTAATGGCAGAACCAGCTCCCAGTTGTAGATAGCCCAGGAACAAATATAAGTACCATAAAGTGGGCTACTAACCCTCTGATATAATGCTGCTTTTATAGAGTTTGTTATTTCTTTAATCATTTTCACCTAACCAAGTTTAAAAATAAAGCTAACGCCTTGCTAAGTTGCAGCTAACGAACACCACCCCCAAGCAAAACCACCGTAATCACTAAACTCAACCAAACCAAAATCGCCGAGCGTTAGCTGTCTGCTTGAGCAATTTGTTAGCTGCACGCTTTACCATATATAGATAATTTAAGCACGAAGAGCACTATATGTTGATTTTTAGTTCACAAAATACAATGAAACAAAATGTAATACCCCAAAGTTCACATGGAGATATTGCATGTTTATTTATACAGGAATAGCATTGTACACGAATTAACCAAAGCTGGAGAAAAGCCTATGCCTCAACTCGGAGTTTCAGAGTTTTCAATGATCGTTGTAACGACAGGAAAGCCGAAGCTGACAAAAATTAAAAACATCGCTAAAAGAGCACCTTATGCCTTTTACAAAGACTACTACTTATCCCTACGAACAGCGATTAAAAGCTTGTTTACGCAAAAACGTCATATTTCATACCTATACGAGATTTGTCGAAAGCAAAAAGATTCCAGCAAGAAAATAAACTATGAGAAAGTTGCAAATAACTTCAAAGACTGGCAATCAGGAAAGAACATTCAAGCATTCCAACCACCCAAAGACCACTACAACTACTCACGTACGAGCATTACATGTAACCCTGTCAACGCCAGTTTAAAATTGACCCACTTATCGACGTTATCGCCGAAGTAAAACTGACCCACCCACGTAATTAACTTCTACTTTCAGATAGATTTTCTAGTACAGTTGGTATGGTTCCAGCCGCCTTTTTTCCTCGTAATCGATAGCTTTCTCCGCTGATTTGTACGATGTGTGAGTGATGAAGAAGCCTATCCAGTAATGCCGCCGTTAGTGTTGTATCGTCAGCGAACGCATTCGACCATTGAGAGAACGGCAAGTTACTGGTTACGATAATGCTGCCTTGCTCGTATCGTTTAGCGATGACGTTGAAGAACAGGTTCGCTTCTTCTCTGCCGAACGGTAGATACCCGATTTCATCAACGATAAGGAGCTTGGGCGCAAGCACGCTTCGTCTCAAGTAGCTTTCAAGTTTGCCCTGAGCTTTCGCCGTAGACAGTTGAAGCATTAAGTCTGCTGCTGTGATGAACCGTGTTTTTAAGCCTTTTTGTACTGCTATTTGACCAAGGCTAACCGCTAGATGACTCTTGCCGACGCCACTTGGACCAAGTAGTACTACGTTTTCTTTTCGCTCGATGAACGCCAACCCTGTTAGCTCCTTTAGCTGTTTCCTTGGGGCACCTGTTGCGAACTTGAAGTCATAATCATCGAACGTTTTTTCCATTGGGAAGCTGGCGAACTTAGTTAGTGTGGCTCTTGTGCGTTCCGCTCGTGTTTCCAACTCAGCGTTGAGAAGTGACTCTAAGTAATCAGCTAGACTCAGTTCGCGACGGTTGGCTGTTTCCGCCAGTGTCGGCCACTCCTGACCGATAGCTTGTAACTTCAGCGCTGCACAGGCCGCTTTAATACGATTCATTTGAAGGTTCATACTCGCACCTCCAACAACGCGTCATACATTGATAGCGGATGTTGGAAGCTCTCAACTGGCATGACATTATCACTCATTGTTAGTAGTGCCAGTGGGCGTGTCGGTGACGGGAGGGGCTGAAGTGTAAAGCGCTCTTTCTCTAGAAGAACTTGAGGCTTCGTGCCTGTCGTGCCGTGCATTCTCTGGTGAGCGACGGTTTCTAACCACGCGCCGATATGTCCATTAAGAACATCGACGGTGACTTTAAGTCCGTGTTGTTTGAGTGTCGCTGCAAGCGGGGTGACGAAGCTACTTTTCAAGTAAGAGTTAAATCGCTCCACTTTCCCTTTGGTCTTTGCGCGATAAGGGCGGCAAGCTCTTGGTTTGAAGTTGTATTTATTGGCGGAATTGAGCAGCATAGAGTTCCATCGGTGTTTGCCTTCCCCGTAAGCATCTCGTTCTATCATGATGGCTTTCGCATTATCGAAGAGAACTTCTTTGGGAACGCCACCGAAGTATTCAAACGCTTCTTCAAGACCGTCAACCCAGTCTTCTTGACGCTCTCGCTCACAAAAGCGAACGAAGGTCGCTCTGCTATAACCAAGCGTAGCAACGAAGGCTTTAACACGTACGCCGTAATGCGTGATGGTCGTGAAGTCGACTTGCATCTGCTCGCCAGGCTGTGTCTCGAATCGAACCACAGGGTCGACAGGCGTGCTGGGTTTGTATTGTTTGATGTGCTCCTTGAGCATCGTTATACCACCTTCGTAGCCGAGCAATCTGACTTCACGAAGTAAGACAGTTGCTGGTATCCAATAAGGTTTTGCGACTTCAATGCGGGTGCGCAAGTAGTCGTGGTAAGGCTGTAATTTGGTTGGTCGAGATTGCCGCTCGGGATACACAGACTCTTTACTTCTGTCTCGAAGATAAGTGCGAACGGTATTCCTTGAGATACCTAAATCTCTCGCGATGCGGCGGATGCTTTGCCCTTGCTGATGTAAAACGTGTATTTCCACTAGTTGCTCCTGATTGATCATAATCCGCCGCTTTGTCCATTTACGAACGGATAGTTTGCCTCAGGTGGGTCAATTTTAAATCGGCGTTAGTGGGTCATTTTTACATCGGCGCTGACACTCCCCTTCCCGCACCGCTCACAGAAATAAAGCCATTTAGAGATATCGGTATTTTGCGCATTAAACGAAATGGGGCGGTTCTTTCTAGAACGCGCAGATTGGATGGGAATTCGGTTGGTTATGAATAGCATGCCGCTTCCTATTGCTCTATATATCTGCTCTAAACATCTAGAAAGCATAGGAAAAAACCGGGTATTAGCGCGAAGCTAGTCAATGTTTGCGAGTGAAAGAGCACTCAAGAAGATGGAGTTACAATGACTCACATAAAGAGTGAGCGGACAACGGCGTACGCACCGTGAAATACCGTGGCAGTGCGCCATGTCTTGAAGGGAGGCCCACAACCGACCAAAAGCGTTACTTTAGTTTAAGCCCATGCGTTTCAATATGGGTGAGTAAGGCTTTAGAACTAATCTTGTGTTTCACTAATAAATCCACTTTAAATGGCAATGATGACTGCTCTAAACGATCTTGCAATGTCGCAATGACACTCAAAGAGATAGCCTCCCCCTCAAGCGCAATATCGATATCGGAACTGTCTTTGTAATTACCCATCGCCCTAGAGCCAAACACCCACGCATGAACGACTAACGCATTGTCCAAAATGACATCACTTATTAACTGATACTGGTGTGGTTTAAGACCAATAGAAGAGGGATTAAACGAATGGTTACTGTCCACTTTTCGCCTCGAGATAGTGAGTAACCTGCGCAATCACCGGAGAATAAGCGTCCAAAATGAGCTTTTGAGCTTCCAATACGTTCTCTTCATCATAAGTATGTGACAACAGATTACGTTTTATTAGCGCCTCTAATAGTGTTTCACATTGTACAGAAGATAGGTGCTTAGCCTCAAGCGCCGTGCGGATAACGCTGCGCGGAGAAGCGACATCAAACCCTTCAAACTCAAGCAAATCTTTTAGTGTTTTCCAGGTTAACTCAAACGAAAATTCAAACGTTTGCACAAGCCCTGCCAACTCGAGTTCATTGTAATGCTCTTGTGCACATGCTCTATTAAGCCTGTGTTGTGCTTTTATCAAATTCTGTAATCGTTGCTTCCAACGTTCTGGATTTGAGGTCATCGTCACCACCTAATCAAATAATCACATGTCATTCCACATCGAGCCTTAAATTACCTAATCGTGACTAAAATGTCATGATCTCTTTCAGCACTACCCAATTTTATAAGGGGGTAATTCACGGTGTCAGAGTCGATTGACTCTGACACCGTGAATTTAGTTACGAGAATTCAAATAAAAAAGGCAGCCCGATTAAAGGCTGCCTTTGGATGTATTGAATTGTTTTGGTTAGAAATAGAAAAACCGACTTCAAGGCTTACTCGTGATATTACGCTTTTTGCGCCTGTACACTTTCATCAAAGTTGATCACGTTATCTTGTGGCGTACTTTGTTTAGATACCCAAACCTTGTCGCTAATGCCGTCTGACGGGGCGAAACCAGTGGGGGCTTCCAGTAGCAATTGACGGATCTGTTCATGATCCATGTCATGACAGGCGCTGTCTAAGCGCTCTAACAGCGCATCATAAGCTTTAAGTGGTAAATGCACTTCTTTGGCGGTCATAATGCGCGTGTGCGCGGTGTGGCTAACGTTGTCGCCTATAAGTAGCTCTTCATAGAGTTTTTCACCCGGCCTTAAGCCTGTGTACTGAATTTCTATGTCACCGTTCGGGTTTGCTGCATCTTTCACTTCCATACCTGACAAGCTGATCAGGTTTTTTGCTAAATCGGTGATTTTGACCGACTCGCCCATGTCTAACACAAACACATCGCCGCCCTTGCCCATGGCTCCGGCCTGAATCACCAACTGCGCGGCTTCTGGGATGGTCATAAAGAAACGGGTGATGTCGGCATGAGTGACTGTGAGCGGCCCGCCATTGGCGATTTGCTTTTTAAACAGTGGAATCACCGAGCCAGAGGACCCCAGAACATTACCAAAGCGCACCATGCAGAACCGCGTGCCATTTTCTTTCTTCGCTTCTTCTTCTGCCAAGGCCTGTAGACCCAGCTCGGCCATGCGTTTGGTGGTACCCATGACATTAGTTGGACGCACCGCTTTATCGGTAGAAATGAGCACAAAGGATTTTACGTTAGCAGCAATCGCGGCTTTGGCGGTGTAGTAGGTACCATAAATATTGTTTCGCACGCCTTCTATGACGTTGTACTCTACCAAAGGCACGTGTTTATAGGCTGCGGCGTGATACACGGTATCCACTTTAAACGCTTCTAATGACGTTTGCAGGCGATGATAGCGTTGAACCGAGCCTAACAATGGAATGATTGCCACACCTAAGCCTTCGCTGTCATTAACCTCGGTTAACTCGCGATCAATTTGATACAAGCCAAATTCAGACAGCTCAAATAAAATCAGTGACTTCGGCTTTTGTAGTAAAATTTGACGACACAGCTCAGAGCCAATAGAACCGCCGGCCCCCGTGACCATCACAACCTGATCACGAATGTTTTGCTCCATTAATACCGATTGTGGCGCCACGGCGTCTCGCCCTAGTAAGTCTTCAATCGGCACGTCTTTTAGCTCATCAATGGTGGCTTTGCCTGACACAATATCTAGCATATCTGGCACGGTGAGGACTTCTGCTGGCAGTGGCGCGAGCTTTTCAATGATCACCTTACGACGCGCCCTAGACGCACTTGGTACCGCTAACAGTATCTGTTGTACTTCGTGTTTTAAGATTAAGCTGTGTGCTTCATCCATAGGGATAACGGGCAAGCCCAGTATGACGGTATTGGTGAGGGTTCTGTCGTCATCAATAAAGGCGCGAACTCGGTATTGCTCGGAGCTTCTTAGTGCCAGCGCTAACTGCCTACCGCCCGAGCCTGCACCGTAAATCACCACTTCTTTGCTGCTGCGGGTATTTCTGGTAGCAAACAGTGAACGCACCATTAGGCGTGGCGCGCCGCAGAAGAGCGCCAAAAATGCGCCGTAGATGATAGGGACGGTTCTTGGGACTTGTTCTTGGAAGTAAAAGGCGAGCACCGCAAGCACAATCGCAGATAGGGTTGCCCCTAAGGTCACGACAAAGAGTGCATGAAAGGTGAGATAACGCAGCACCGCTCGGTACAAACCAAGCTTTGTGAAAATAATAGCGGTGGTGACAATGAGCAAAACAGAAAGAATGTCGTAGTCGGTATTGTTGAGATAACTCAAATCACCTAGCCGGCTCCACATTGCCAAATGCAACGATATAAAAATCAATACAGCGTCAATGAAAACGCTGATCAATCGCTTCTTGGCACGCGATAGTTGCCATACGAGATGGAGGTGCTGCATAGTATTTTCTCTTCGCCAACGAATTTGATTATTTTATTTTTAAAACCATCAACAATACTTTTTATAGTGATAATAGCTTGTGAGGTTAAGAGTGTAACGGTTGAAAATAAGACGACTCTGGAATTAAGCCAAAACCAGAGCCGATTTTAAGGAGAGCTTACTGTTATTATTAACGCTGAGCTTGTTGCAACACGTTAGTGATTACGTCGCACGTTTTTTCTATTTCTTGCGCTGTTAATGTAGGGTGAACCAAAAACATTAAGCTGGTTTCGCCTAGTGCTACTGCATTGACCAAACGCTGCTTTGGACGCCATGGTGTACCATCAAACGCTTTTTCTAAATACACTTCAGAGCAGCTACCTTGGAAAGCAGGAACGCCTAATTCTACAATGGCATCCACTATTTTATCTCGTGTCCAGCCCTGTGCTAAGTGCTCGGACTCAACAAACAAGTAATGTTTGTATTGGGCATGCTCGCTGTATTCTGGCACTTGAACACGGCGCACCACTTTTAGCCCTGCCACTGCGTCATCGATTGCTTTACCGTAAGCTTGGCGCGTTGCTGTCCAGTCTGCCATACGTGTAAGCTGTATACGACCTATCACAGCTTGCATTTCTGTCATACGCCAGTTGGTGCCAAAGCTCTCATGTAGCCAACGAAAACCCGGCTCGTGTTCACGGTTGTAAATCGCGTCATAGCTTTTGCCGTGATCTTTGTAAGACCACATAAACGACCATAAGTCTTTGTCATTCGTCGTTACCATGCCACCTTCACCACCTGTGGTCATGATCTTATCTTGGCAGAAAGACCACGCACCAATATGACCAATTGTACCGACACTGCGACCTTTGTATTTAGCGCCGTGTGCTTGAGCACAATCTTCAATCACTTTAAAACCGTGCTTTTCAGATAGCTCCATAATGGCATCCATTTCTGCGGGCATTCCTGCCAAATGAACCACAATTACCGCTTTGGTTTTTGGCGTTAACACCGCTTCAATGGTTTCTGCGGTAATAGCTTGGCTATTTAAATCCACATCAGCAAATACTGGGCTTGCACCCGAGGTAACGATGGATGACGCAGACGCTAAGAAAGTGCGCGATGTGGTGATCACTTCATCACCCACACCGACACTTAACGCTTTAAGTGCGACATCTAACGCGAGGGTGCCGTTACCTAATGCAATGGCGTACTCGCAGCCTGCCCAAGCCGCGAATTCTTTTTCAAATTCACGACCTTCTTGGCCTGTCCAGTAGTTTACTTTATTTGAAAGTACAACCTTACTTACGACATCCGCTTCTTCTTTAGTGAAACTAGGCCATGGAGAAAATTTTGTATTAAGCATAGCTTGACCACTTAATAATTGAACCAGCCCAAGAATACCCCACCCCAAATCCGCAAACTAACACATTATCACCACTACTTAATTTACCTTCATTCTGAGCAAGTTCTAAACCTAGCGGTATGGTTGAAGATACCGTATTGCCATAGTTCTCATAAGATACAAGAAACTGCTCTTCAGTAAATTTTGTTTTCTTTCTAAGCTTTTCCAACATAAACTTATTTGCTTGATGGAAAACCACTTTATCAACATCATCAATTTCTAAATTAGCTTTTTTCAAAACACTGTTCACTAATTTTGGAACCGACCTTAATGTAAAGGTGAGTATTTCCGCACCATTCATATATAAGTCTGCTGGAGCTCGTAAATTACCGCTAGAATCTGTTCTCTCTTGATACGAATCCGACTGTATCGGTGTCGCACTACCACCGTGCGGTACAATCAAATTTTTATCACCCGAACCATCACTTCCGAATACAAACCCAGAAAGCAGCTCTTCTTCAGATTCAACTCCTTCGATTAAAGTTGCTGTTGCAGCATCTCCAAATAATGTTCGAACGCTTTTATCTTGCTTATTAATATAACGAGAATATAACTCAGAAGTAATAAGAAGTACTCTAGCGCACTGCCCTGATTCGATTAAGCCTTTAGCAAGGCTTAAACCGTAAACATAACCTGAGCAACCCAAATTAAAATCCAATGCTCCAGCATGAGTTGGTACCCCCAACTTACTCTGAACAATACATGCGGTTGTAGGTAGTTTATAATCAGGGCTTTGCGTACAAAGTAAGACATAATCGATGCTGGCAGATTCAATATTAAGCTTATCAAATAGCTTTCTAGAAGCACTTACTGCCATTGATGAACACGTATCAGTTTCACTTGCAATCGGGCGAGATTTAATACCTGTTTTTTTGAATATTTTATCAATGCTCCATTCTGGGTATTCGCATGCTAACTGCTCATTTGTTAAGCTAACTTCTGGGATATATGAAGCAATTCCTTTAATAGTGGCTTTATTGGGCACTATAACCTC
Organism: Vibrio cionasavignyae; assembly: GCF_050337155.1. Lineage (NCBI taxonomy): Bacteria > Pseudomonadati > Pseudomonadota > Gammaproteobacteria > Vibrionales > Vibrionaceae > Vibrio > Vibrio cionasavignyae. Next base: position 23,994 of record NZ_JAKJSR010000001.1, on the reverse strand, counting down.
CATCTACATATAAAGTAGTTCCAGTGACCCACTTAGATAAGTCGCTAGCAAGGTACAGCGCAGCATTTGCTACATCTTCTGGAGTGCCTAAGCCAATCATGTGTTTATTTTTTATTACTTCATATTGCTCCATTGTCAATTGTGAAAAAAGTTGTTCTGCCATTTCCGTTTTCACAACCCCTGGAGCTATACAATTCACACGAATCTTATTTCTTGCTAGTTCTGACGCTATAGATTTACTTAAACCTTGTAGTGCTGCTTTTGAGGCTGAGTAAGTAGAAATAGCCGGTTCTCCGCATACAGCAGCAACAGAACTTAGATAAATGAGAGAGCTACCTTGGTTATTGTGCCTATTTCTCTTTCTATAAGATTTTGCTATAAATTGAGCTGACTTAACATTTGTATCAAATACTTGGTCGAAATCAATTTCTTTGAGAGCCTGCAAAGGTAATGTTTTCTGAATACCAGCACAATGCACAACGGCATCTAACTCCCCAACAACAGCACATACCTCTTTAAACATACTCTCTACTGAATTAGGCTCAGACAACTCACATTCAAAAGAAATGTGGCTATCACCATAAAGAGATTCGACAGTTTGTGCTAGACGTATCTTGCTTCTGCCAACTGCGATTACACGAGCACCTTGTTCGCTAAAGATTTGCGCCGTCGCTCTACCTATACCAGAAGAAGCACCTGTAATCATCACCGTTTTGTTTTTTAGAATGCTATTCATTTTTTGATAACTCTTTGATTGGCAATATCTTTGTGTGTGATAAGTCACAGAAAGCAGCACCCCATGATAGCCCAACACCAAAGCCTACCAGAAGAGTACTTTCATACGCGCTACAGGGAACTGCACACAATGTCACTGGAATCGATGCTCCACTGGTATTACCATATTTATCAATAGAAATGGGAACTTGACTAGGGTTAAACTTCGACTTCTTCAATAAATGCTTTAACATAAAGTGATTTGCTTGATGGTAAAAACAATTATCAACTTGATCGGGCGTTAACTCTAGTTCAGCCAAAAAACCGTTGACCAACCTCGGAACGGTTTTAAGTGTAAAAGAAAACACCTCTCCACCATCCATTTCTAAAAACGAATAATGATCAGCTCTTCCTTTTAATGGATTAGATAGGATAGGTTGTTTAGCAATAATATGATTAAAGCCCGCGCCATCGGTACCAAGTTTGAAAGCCAATTCTGAATCTGGATCAAACGAAACTAATGTTGCTGTACCCGCATCACCAAAAAGAAGCTCTGTACTCCTATCGCCAGGCTTGACTATCTTGCTAATTGTATCGCCTACTAATAACAAAACATGTTTAAGGCCAGTACTTACGAGGCTCGATGCTACTTGCAACCCATATACATAACCAGAACATCCCATATTAATATCGAAAGCGAGAGCAGATGTCGGAATCTTTAGCTTATCTTGTAAAATACAAGCTGTAGCAGGAAGTTGATATTCAGATGTCTGTGATACAAAGATAACAGCCTGAATATCCTCGGCTGCTATCAATGTAACATCAAAGAGATTCCTAGCTGCATCTAAACATAGATCTGCGCTGGTGATCGTCTTGTTCGAAATACGTCTTTCCTCAACTCCAATACTTGAAATGAGTTTTTTAATCTCCGACTCACCATACCTTTCAGATAAATCGTAATTATTGACACACTCTCTAGGCACTGAAGTAGCCACCGCCGAAATACCTACGTTCTTGATAGTTAGCATCTAGGTGCCTCTTTGTTTATTTGATAAGTTCTAGGAGATCAGCAACTTTTGTTACCTTATTAACTTCAGAAGGAGATACCACTTTATCAAATTCATTGTCAGCTTCTGAAATAAACGTAACAACAGCCAGTGAATCCCAATTGTCCTCATTCAACTCTGTATCTAACGTAACGTCATCGATTTCTATAATTTCTGCAACAATTTCAATAAGTTGCTGTGTATTGCTCATATCTTTTACTCCGTTTCTATTTGATTTTTTTTGCTGGGTTACCAAACATTGTGGACCCTGCTTTCACTTTGGAAATTACCACAGCACCAGCACCAATAATGGCACCGGCACCAATTTTTACACTCGGTATGGCTAAAGCGTGTGAGCCAAAATATACTTCATCAGCTAAATTCACGTGACCAGTTACATCGCAGTGCCCACTCAAAGTACAATAATCACCAAGTTTTGCATCGTGCCCTATTGATGAATGGGCATTGATTGTAGCAAGCACACCTATGCTTACATCAGTTGTGATGGTAACTTGGGGGCAAATAATACTGCCCTCACCAATACTCACGTTACTCCCTACTACAGCAGTAGGGTGCACAAACGTCTTGAACTTGTACCCCTTCGAAGAATAAAAAGAATAAAGCTGTTTTTTTAAGCTTGGCTTCGCAATAGCCATTACAAGTACTGCATTTTTAGGTAAGTCGTCAGAAAACAACCTGTCGACAACTTGATGTTTGTAATCATAATTAACTAATGCTTCAACGTTATCATCGAGAAACCCGCTCACCTCAGAAGTAGAATGACTCAAGTACTCATACACTTCACGAGCAAAACCGCCTGCTCCTATTATATAAAGTGGGTTTCTGTTAGTCATTAGTGCTACCTTTAAACTCTGACATTGTAGCTTCTCCGTCCGCAGAGATATCTTCTTTAATAAAAACTTTTTTTACGGTTAAGAGCAATATTTTGATGTCTAACCATAAGGATTGGTTTTCTACATACCAAACATCATACTCAAATTTTTGTTCCCAACTAATAGCATTACGACCATTAATTTGAGCCCACCCCGTAATTCCAGGGCGAACATTATGGCGGCGGGCTTGCTCTTTGTTGTAAAGAGGAAGATATTGCACCAATAAAGGACGAGGGCCGACTAAACTCATGTCCCCTTTCAAAACGTTCCAAAGGCCTGGTAACTCATCTAGGCTACTTGAACGTAACTTGTCACCAAATGGTGTCATACGTTCGCCGTCCGGTAGCGGATTGCCATTAGCATCAACCGCATCTTTCATACTGCGAAACTTCACCATTTCAAATGGCTTTCCATTCAATCCAGGGCGAGTTTGACGAAATAAAACGGGAGAGCCAAGGTTTTTACGAATTTTCCAAGCGACGAAAGCAATAACAGGAACTAACAAGATAAGTGCGATAAGAGACGCAAGAAAATCAAACAGTCTTTTCATCAGCAAGCCCCATAATTTTTAGGATTTCGGCATTCACTTTATGAACATCGAACTTCTCGTTTGCCATAGTGTGACTTTTCTCGCCCATCACTGACCATTGCTCTTGGTTTTCTATAAACCAAGTCATACGTTCTGCGAGTTGCTCGACATTCGCCTTCTCGACTAACCAACCATTATCTCCATTAACAACGGTTTCACGACAACCAGGAACATCCGTGGTTAGAATCGGGCGGCCCATGGCCATTGCTTCTAATACAGTACGTGGCATTCCTTCATGGTAAGAAGGCAATACGTAGATCGAACAGTTTTCAATAAAAGGGCGAACATCTTTTGTTGCACCGCTATATTCAATAACACCAGAAGAAACCCATTTTTTGACCTCATCAAACTTAATACCATCAGGAGAAGGGTCTTCCGGTCCCACAAGCTCAAAGACGGCTTCAGGGTACTTTTGTTTAACTATCTCTGCTGCTTTTACATATTCACGAATACCTTTGTCGCCAAGTAAACGAGCAATAAGTAAAAAGTGGGGTTTTAGAGATAAAGGGGACACTTTGTAATGGCTGAGGTCAACACCAGAACCATTAACAAGGAAACATTTATCCTGGGAAACAATTCCCTCATCTACAAAAACTTGAAGATTATCTCGATTTTGGAATATGACGCATGTAGAGTTTTTCAAAGCAAATCTGTAAAGAAACCTAATTATTATGTTTAGTAAACGTCTATATACTGATCCTTTCTGGAAAGCAAAGCCTAGGCCGGTTACCAGTGCATAAAAAGAATTGACCTTAGTGAGCCGTGATGCAATCCCCCCCCAAATAATCGGTTTAATTGTATAAGCCATTAGTATATCTGGTTTACTTTTTCTAAACAGCATAAAAAGGGAAAGAAGAGTAAAAACATCTTCTATGGGGTTTAAGCCGTTACGCTTTACAGGGTAATCAATATACAAATTAGCATAATTCGCTATTATCTCCTTTTCGTATTGAGTTGCACCTGTTGCCATTGCAGTTACTTGATGCATTTTATCAGAGAGTAATTTTAGCAATTCGCCTCTAAAGTTATATAATGATTGTGGGGACGCTCCCAGAAGCGTTATTTTCATCACAGCCTTCCTTTACGATTAGGACAAGCATCTAGCCATGACTGTAACATAAGTACATCCCACAATACCGCAGCATTGTTCTCTTCCATTGATATATGCTTATTTAGAGCGGCCTGTACAGGAACTACATTCACAAGACCTTGAGAGATCAATCGATCGGAAGAGAGTAAATCAAGAGCCCACTCTTTCAAATCCCCCCTTAACCAATCATGTATTGGAACACCAAACCCCATTTTAGGCCTGTCCATCATATCCTCTGGAAGGTAGCGATACAGTACCTGCTTCAAGGCCCACTTACCGCAGTTGCCTCGCTGCTTCATACTCATTGGTAGACGCCATGCAACTTCGGCAACATTAGGGTCAAGTAATGGAATTCTCCCCTCTAAACTGACGGACATGGCTGTTCTATCAACTTTCGTCAATATATCTCCAGGTAAATAGCTGATCGAATCCTGGTACATCATGCTTTCAATAACACTATCAAGTGTAGGTGCTTCGGGTTCCCAAATTTTGGTGCTCTTAGAACCTATAACGATATTATTTACATCTTTCCAATGTTTCATACTCAAGCCATATAGTTCATCAACACTATCTGCTTGCATCCATCCCGAGAGTGTTTTAAGTTTTGCTCCCATAGCGCCCTTCCTGCCATAATTCGCAGCTAAAGGTGAAAGAAACGAAAAAACAATATCCAAAATTCTTGTTGGTGTGTTTTTTATTAACTTTGCAAAAGTATTCCTACAGGGGAATTTACTAATTCTTCTCCAAATATCTGGTGTGGATTGGTAACGCTTATAACCAGAAAAAAGTTCATCTCCACCATCACCACTCAAGCATACTGTTACTTTTTCTTTGGCCATTGCACTAACCAAATAAGTCGGCAACTGAGAAGCATCAGAGAACGGTTCATCAAACATATGCCCAATTTGGGGAACTATGTTAAGTGCATCACCCGGTTCAAAATAACGTTCTGTATGATTGGTTCCTAAATATTCGGCTACCTCTTTCGCATAAACAGCTTCATTATAGCCTTCGACATTAAAACCAATTGAGAATGTATTAACAGGTAAACTAGATTGCGACTGCATTACGCTGACAATTAAACTAGAATCAACTCCACCCGATAGAAAAGCACCTAAAGGAACATCAGAGGCCATTCGAAGTTTAACAGCATCTCTAATAACAGACTCCAAATGATCTATGGCATCATTCTCATTTGTGAATTGGTTGTTTTTTGCTCCAACTATCGTATCAGACAAAGACCAATATGACTTAATTTCTGACAGTTTTTTATCCTTGAAAGATATCAAAGACCCAGGTGGCAGTTTCTTGACTTCTTGATATATAGTTAAAGGGGCTGGGATATAAGAGGTTTCCAACTGTCTAGCAACTGCGTCTCTATCAATATTTAAAGATATACCATCCAGAGACTCTATAGAACTAAGTTCCGAAGAAAACCCAAAGTATCCGCTATTAATAAAGTAGTATAGTGGTTTTTCACCGAACCTATCTCTAGCTAAAGTTAGCTCTTGCTCCTTCTCATCCCAAACAGCAAAAGCAAACATACCATTGAATTTCTTGAGTGAATTTACAATCCCCCACTCATCGAAAGCTGCAAGCATAACTTCGGTATCAGATGAGCCACCCCACCCCTGAGGAGGCAATTGATCTCTCAAGTCTTCAAAGTTATAGATCTCTCCATTAAAAACAATGTGATAACGTCCCGATGAACTAGTCATTGGTTGATGGCCAGCCTGGCTTAGGTCATGTATCGCAAGTCGACGATGACCTAAATGTAAACCATCTTTGTACCATGTACCAAAACTATCTGGCCCCCTATGAATTATAGCATCAAGCATTGATCGTAATTGTTTCTTAGATGTTTCTATGTTCAGGTGATGGTTATAAAACCCTGCAATTCCGCACATTATTAATTATTCCGCAATGAAAATAGTTTTTCTGTAACTTGGTCAATACTAAATCTTTTTTTAATATATAATTGTGATTGGTAAGATATAAGTGAAAGGTCACTAGATTCCTTCCTCAGATAACTAAATAATAATCTAGTTAAAGAAGTAGCGTCTCCTACCTCTACGATCCTAGCTCGATCTATAATTTCAGGTGAATCACCAACTCTTGTTGAAAATGAAATACAACCAAACCCAGAGGATTCAGCAAGTACATTTGGGAAACCTTCAGTTTTAGATGTCAATATAAAAAAGTCTATTCCTTGATAAAAACTATTCATATCATCTTGCTGACCTAACAAATACACTTGGCTACTATTAATTTCTAATTTTTTAATATAACCTTGAATAATTACATTATCATTTGTCATTCCCCTTCCAGCGATTCTCAAAGAAAACAATGGATTTTCACTGAGTACAGGTGCCATAGCCTTGAATAAAATATAATAATCCTTAGCATCATGAAATCTACCAGCAGCTCCAAATACAAAATCTCGTTTTTCAAAGTCTCGTTTTTTAATTACTGGCAGATCATAGCCATTAGGAATATATACACTTTTTGAGTGACTTCCATAGCCGAAATCACAATGCTGCGCCTTTGATTTAATAGAGCAATATACAATCTTATCTGGAACATGACTAATTAGCTTTCCACCTATAATAGCTAATTTAGTACTTAATTTTTCTCCTTTAAAGTCATCAAGAGAATGCCTGACACCCCATATTAGCCTTATCTTATTCTTTAACAATATCTTTGCTAGTGCACCTACAAAATTCGCATGATACATCCAAGAATAGACTGCGTTGATACTATCTGCATTACTAATTATACGCTTGACCAACAATGCAGATCTGAGTAAATCAAGTGCATTTGATGATTTCAGCTCGAAAAATTCTACATCTTGATGGATACGCGATTTTAACTCATCAGACACTCTCATTAAGGATACGATCGTATGTCGATGTCTTATACCTGATGCGTTAATTGCTTTTATTAGCATCAGTTCCGCGCCACCTATATCGGAAAAATTGGTGATTATATGTATATAATGATAATTCACTTATAGACTCTTTATTTTTTTTGCAGGGACACCAGCGTAAACCCCATTACTTTCTAAATCACACGTAACGACACTGCCGGCAGCTACAATAACTCGCTCGCCTATGTTAACACCAGGTAATATAGTCACTCTAGCGCCAATCCAACTATCATTACCAATACTGACGGGTTTAATAACACTTGGCTGCTCACGCAAAAGTAGAGTTTTGTCGCTATATTCGTGCCCTCCGGTTAGTATGATTACTTGAGGAGCTATCATGACATCATTCCCAATTACAATCTTCCCCATGGAAACAAGTTTAGAGTCCTCACCTATTCCAGAGTTATCTCCTATGGAGATTATTCCACCTTTACCAAAACTTACGTTTCTTGCTATGTTTACATTTTTACCAACATTCTCAAAAATACCACGAACTAGTAAGTACCTTAACTTCACACCTATTTTTGTAAATGAGGCCGATGGTAAATTCTTACCTATTAGATAATATAAACATAGACATAAATAATTCATCATTGCTCCGTAAAACTCAATATATTTCCGACGTATTTTTCTGGAGATAACCTTTTAACATACGTACGCATTTTATCTTTCATATTTTCAGCGTCATATTCTGTTAAAGACAAACTACTACTCATAGCATTTGCTAGCTGTTGTGAAGATCCAATTCCACAAACAGTTATACCAGGTAACCTATCTATCCCGTCTGTACACTTTGTTGCTATTACGCGATTACCAACACTCATCATTTCCAATAGAACATTGGGAAATCCTTCATTAACTGAAGATAATACAGATAGTTTAGCCTTTCTGATATAAGGTAAAGGGTTGTCAGAAAAACCCATAAAAATTACACGCTCAATAATTCCCAAGTTTATAGCGAGGGATACAAGCTCGCTCATCAAAGGCCCTGAACCGATAATTCTGAGGGTATAATCTTTACGATCCAACAAGCTAAAAGCCTCTAGTAAGTATTCATAACCCTTTTCTCGAACAAGGCGACCGACAGCTACAATCTCAAACTCTCCTTGTGTGTCCTTATCGAGAAAAGATTTACGATGTACATCAGTAAAGTCTATTGGATTGTGTAAAACAAGTGATTTTCGCTTACTTAACCTTGGAATGTTATCAAAAAGCTCGTTCTGCATTCTTTTCGTTTGGAATATCATATATAGGTCGTTAGTATATAAATGATACAAAATTCTGAATGTGAATAATTTAGAACCAGAAAAACAACTAAAAATATTAGTCGATTCTCTAGATATTTGCTTTTTTACAGTTAATAGCCCTACGCGTCTAAATAAACTAATAAATGCGTTACAGTGTACATGAGAACTAAAGGAATATTCAAACTCAACCCCTCTAAATCTTATTTTTAAAATTTCAAAAAGTAAAAGAAAAATTCCGAACCTTTCTCTTTTTGCTTTCAAGTAAACTTTATTTGCTGGAATATCATCCCAGTTTCCATTATCGCCTTTAGACATGAATATAACATGCACATCGTAGTCATTCTCACATAGATACTTAGCTATTCTTTTCAATGTTAACTCAGCACCCGCGAGGGTATCTGTGGGTAAAACAAAAATTACGGACATAACGCCCCCATTAAACTGTACTTATATTATCAATATCGAAACCACATCACATCACTTCAATTTAATGAATGCATATATAATTAAAGGAACATATAACAACTGAGTTAAAGAAATAGCTATTGCAGCTCCAATGTCGGAGTAGATAGGAATAAAATATAAATTAAAAAACAAAGCTCCAATAGTAACAAAAATGGTGGACGTAGATAGTTGATAGAACAATCCATTTGATAACATCTGACTTTCTAACATATATTTAACCATAATGATCGGTGAAGTGATTACTATAATACGAAATAATAAAGCCGCATTTTCATAGCCATCACCAAAAATACGAAAAATAGCTGGGGAAAATATATATGAAATAATCACACATACAATTAAAAATGGAAGTGAAAGCAGAATGAATTTCCGCTGTTGAAACCAACTATTTTGGGACTTTGCATTAGACAGAAAAACAAATCCAACTGATTGAGAGAACACAATGAACATTGCAATCATACTATTGGCCACAGACAAATTACCTGTGGCTGACAAGTCACCAACCCCCCCCCCCAAATAAAGAACACCTATCTGAGATATTAGCATTTGCCCTAATGACCCAAAATAGAGTTTAGAACCGCTAAAATAAGAACGTACAATCTGCTTTTTTAATAAGATAACCTTTGGGTTTATAAATGTGGCCTTCAAATAAAAAGCCACACCAACAACCAAAACGATTTTAGCTAAAACAAATGAAAGGAAATACAAGTCAATACTCATAGCGTCAAGTGTTAGCCAAGCTATTACTAATGAGAGTTGAACAAAAGAAGATGACATTAATAAATAATTGTAATTGTTTATTTTCTCATAATAAGCGCACAACTGGACACTAAACCACTCTGCCAATGTTAAAAATATCAAAAGGAACAATAAAAACACACTCTCGACATTATAATTAACTTTCACTAGCCATAACGAGAATATAATACCGAGTGAAATTAGTAAAGATATTAATAAGCAACAACCTAAGAGGATTGTGGGCTCAATTTTACTAACCCCTTTAGAATTGTGTATAGTATTATGAACAGAAAAACTACTCAACAAAGCAATAATAGACGAGACAGAGAAATAATATGATATTTCTCCTCGAAGCTCAGGACCTAAACTTCGAGACACAACAAGAAGAATAATGAAGTTAACTAAAAGTGATATATACCTAACAAAGCTGGTCTTAAATATTAACCTTAACACTGCTACTCCAATGGGAATTATTTAATTCTATTTCTAAACTCTAACAATAAACATTGATAAAATCTCAACTCGAAGGGGTATTTTAATATGCACTTAAAAATATCCATAAAATCAATAGACTTAATACCTAGTTGACATCTCATTTTCATAGACAAGGTTTTATAATAATCTGACTTAAAACGATCTTTTAGGAGCGCACCATAGCGTTCAAGGAATATCTCGTATCCTTTTATTATATCATTAATTCTTTCAGTATTTGGTTTACCTCTGGTTAAGCTAACATTATCTATGTAATACTTTCTAACCACAGTATATGAATAATAACATCGATTATTTTCTTGCAAATCTAAATACGCCAAACTTTCAAAGCCATTTTTAACCCTTTCATCATATTTAAATTTCCCTTTTCTGACCAAATCGCTATCAATAACGTGAACCCACTCTCCCCTTACTCGCTTCAACAGTAAATCATCACAATTACCTACAAATCCATCTCTCGGTATTTTGTTGTTCATAACACCATCAGAGTCAATCACTGAAAAACAATAATCCTTATATTGGCGACTAGTTCCAACTATTGTTTTTCTTATATTACTTAAAGCGTCTGGAAAAAACTCATCATCAGAATCTAAAAAGGTGACATAATCAGATTTCTCTGAAATATGGTTAAGTCCTATATTTCTAGCAGCATTTACCCCGCCATTTATTTTCATCCGTATTAGTTTAATGCTTGTTTTATCAGAAAATCTCTCTGCTAACTTATAACTACCATCAACTGAACCATCATCTACAAGTATTAGCTCGTAGTTTTTATGATCTTGACTCATAATAGAAAAAATTGCTCTCTCAATAGTACTTTCACTATTGTATACAGGTATAATAACACTAATTAACAAATTATCCCCTTATACTCTCTGGCTTATAAATTAAAAAATCTAACACGGCTTCAAATATTTACCATTTACGAGCACAGGGAAAACCACAAAGACGAATAAAAAAGGCATCATGATTGTAACTTGCCGAAACCCCAACTGATCATTGGCTAAATAAGGAAAAATATAACACAAAAACAGAACTAAAAAGGGTAGTAGCTTGTTTTCATGTAAGATACTCTTCCAAAACATAAATTTCATCAAAAATACTATACAAATAAAACACATAAATATAAACACCAAGGAATACCAAAGCATCAAAACGGTCGGAAGCTCTGAGCTAACCAGCCATGGTACTGGTGACAAAAAAACTCGAATAAAGGCTTCAGGAAAGTCAATTAACGCTGCATAAATATTTATCGATGATATAGACAAAGAAAAAAGTATAAACACCAGAGCTAGTGATATTGAGATTGTCATTTTTACCAATATATGTCTTCTTAAAATTGCGGAGTACAGAATGAGGTCCGATACCACAAAGGCAATTAGAGATAAGAACATGTGAATTCTAAAACCTACGAGTAAAAAGCACACTATAGAAGCTACTATTAAAGTACTGTATTTCTTGTTTTTCTTATATGAAAAATACAAAACAATAAAGAAGTTAGTCAACATAAAAATTAGGTCATCGCGCATTAATGTGTATGGAAACAAAACTAAAGGTACATAAAAGATCAATGACAGGCTAATAACCATCGCAACTTTTCTAACGAAAAACTCTTTAACTAAAAAATAATAACATGGTATTGTTAAAAAATGGAACAATAATATTTTAACAATGGCAACACTAGATAAATCAACTCCAGTCAGTGAGAAAACCCCAGCGATAAAATAATAATTCCCCCAATGCAAACTGTGTGTATATTTATAGTAGTCAGATACAGTAGATAAAAAACCACTGTTTTCAATGGTTTCAAATAACAAAACAGAGCGAGTAAGATATCTAAACTCATCATCCCCTATAATAAAATTTCCACTACTTATAGACTCCCAACTTACAACAAACTGAAGCATGAAGAAGTGGAATAAAAATGACATCAACAATGTCCAAAACATCGTTATTTTTGCTCTGCTAATATTTCCCACTTCAATACCCAAATAACCATACCGATAATTAAAAACTGACTTAAAAGATAATTAACAATATATATTTTATTTTTAATTATTAATTCAGCTCACAATCCAAACCTAAAAACTTTAGAATTTTCATTAATAAGGAACAAGCTAAACACAAATAAAAACTCTAATAATCACATTGTTATAAATCCCACGTTTAATAATCAACGATTCAATAAATTCACATACCATGGCATAGCTTTATCTATCCCTTCGTCTATATTATACTCTGGAATGTATCCGAGATATTTCATGGCTTTATTTATGCTCGCTTGAGAGTGACGCACATCACCAGCTCTAAAGTCACGATAAACAGGTTCGCTTTTATTATCAACTTCATTCATAATTAGCGATTTTTGAATGCTCTTAAAAAGTGAATTCAGCGTTGTTCGCCCTCCAACGGCTACATTATATACATTGCCCTTAACGTCATCACTTGCTGTTGCAGCTAAAATATTCGCTTGAACCGTATTTTCTATAAAACAAAAATCTCTACTTGTTTCTCCATCTCCATTTATAAAGACTTCTTCTCCTTTAATTAATGATGAAGTCCACTTCGGTATGACTGCTGCATATGCACCATTAGGGTCTTGCCGAGGGCCAAAGACATTGAAATAGCGCAGGCCAATTGACTTAAATCCATAGGTGCGCTCAAATACATTCGCGTATAGTTCATTGACGTACTTAGTTACGGCATAAGGAGACAGTGGGTTACCGATATTGTCTTCTACTTTTGGCAGTGCTGGATGGTCGCCGTATGTCGAGCTAGAAGCCGCATAAGTGAAGCTTTTCACCTTCTCTTCTTTCGCAGCATCTAGCATATTTAGAAAGCCAGTGATGTTTGTAGCGTTCGTGGTAAGTGGATCCGAAATAGAACGAGGAACAGAGCCTAAAGCAGCTTGGTGTAGTACGTAATCAACGCCTTGGACGGCTTGCTTACATTCTTTGGACTCACGGATGTCCCCTTCCATAAAAGTGAAGCGAGACCATTGTTCTTCTAACACTAGGCTTTTAACTTCATCTAAGTTGTGCTGGTGACCAGTTGCGAAATTGTCTAAGCCCACTACAGTCTGGTTGAGTTTTAGTAACGTTTCTAATAGGTTTGAGCCGATGAAGCCTGCGACGCCTGTTACCAACCACGTTTTTGGTGATTCTAAAAGTTCTTGTTGGATCTGTTCGTATTTGGTCATTGTGCTTTCCGTGTGGGGAAGTAGTTAAGGTTGGGTGCTGTTTGCTAGTGGATTCTGAATCACGCTCGTTCCTCGCTGTTCAGAATGACGAGAATTAGGCTTTACAGCAGTGAGGTAGCCTTCATTCATCATAAAAAACTCAGGAACCTTCAATCAGACTCCTGAACTTTAAGTTTCAGACTAGAGACGCATGTCTACGCTTTCTTTGTCTAGAACGTATTTCAAGTCGTATAGAACGTGGGCTGGTTTCCCAAGTGCGCGGATTTTCTCTACGCCCATCTCTTTAAACTCGTTGTGAGATACCGCCATGATGATCGCATCGTAATGACCTTGTTGTTCTTTCTCACACAAAGTTAGACCGTATTCGTGTTGCGCTTCTGCGTTGGAACACCAAGGGTCCATGATGTCTACATTGATGTTGTATTCTTTTAGCTCAGAGACAATATCCACCACTTTGGTGTTGCGTAGGTCCGGACAGTTCTCTTTAAAGGTAAGGCCCATAACTAGAACATTCGCACCTTCAACATGAATACGCTTCTTAAGCATTTTTTTCACAAGTTGAGAGACAATATATTGGCCCATGCCATCGTTGAGTCGGCGACCTGCTAGGATCATTTCAGGGTGGTAACCCACACTCTGTGCTTTATGCGTTAGGTAGTACGGATCTACACCGATACAGTGGCCACCAACCAAACCAGGACGGAACGGTAGGAAGTTCCACTTGGTACCAGCAGCTTCAAGGACTTCTAAAGTATCGATGCCAAGTTTGTTGAAAATGATAGAAAGCTCGTTGATAAGTGCAATGTTGACGTCACGCTGTGTGTTTTCGATAACTTTTGCTGCTTCTGCTACTTTGATAGAAGATGCTTTGTGTGTACCCGCAGTGATGATGGTTTTGTAAAGTTGATCTACGTATTCTGCCACTTCTGGTGTAGAACCACTTGTCACTTTAAGGATGTTAGTCACTCGATGTTCTTTGTCACCTGGGTTAATACGCTCTGGCGAGTAACCAGCAAAGAAGTCTTGGTTAAACTTAAGGCCAGACACTCGCTCTACAACTGGAATACAGTCTTCTTCTGTCGCACCTGGGTATACTGTTGACTCGTAGATGATCACATCACCTTCAGAAACCACTGTGCCCAATGCCTCAGAAGCTTTGATCAGCGGTGTTAGATCCGGTTGTTTATGCTCATCAATCGGTGTTGGTACCGTTACAATATAGACATTACATTCTTTTAAGTCTTGAAGAGTGGAGGTGTAAGAAAGATAAGCCGCTTCTGCAAGTTCGCTATCACTGCACTCTAACGTGCTATCGCGACCAGCAGTTAGCTCATCAATGCGCACTTGGTTGATATCAAAACCAATCGTTGGTGCTTTTTTACCGAACTCGACCGCTAGCGGTAAGCCAACATAACCTAAACCAATAATTGCAACTTTTGCATTTTCTACTGACAAATTCATAAGTCTTTAAACCTAATCTATTAATAATTTTCCTAATGACAAGTCGCCTATGAGATCTTGTCATATCTAGTTTCTTATAAGAATGTCTCAGTTTTTAAAATAGTACTGAGACACTTTTTTCCATTTTCAGACAGCCTATTTTAGATAATTCCTTATAAAACCAAGATTTTGCTTACTTTTACAAAAGGACCCAAATAGGCCCAACATTTTTACTCTCCACTCGCTACATGTAAATCCTCGCCTTCGCGAGGAGAGTATTACTTATCATCACTCGTATACGCATAGTTATAATACCCGTACCCGTAACCACTAGACGCCTTCTTCTCTATCGCATTAAAGATCACGCCTTTCACCTCAATACCGGATTGCTCAAAGCGCCCTTGCGCCACTTCAATCTCTTTTAGGGTATTTTGGCCATAGCGTGCCACCATTAAAGTGGTCCCGGCGAATGCCCCAACAATACTTGGGTCGGTTACCGCAAGCACCGGTGGGGTATCAATAATCACCAAGTCGTAATTTGCTGAGCTCCACTCCGCAAACTCTTGAAACCGTGGGTGCATTAGTAACTCGGAAGGGTTAGGCGGTACTTGGCCACGGGTAATCACGTGTAGGTTTTCAATGTCTGTAGGTTTAACGACTTGCTCGGTAGTCAGTTTGCCACTTAACAGTTCAGACAGGCCGTTATCCCACTTAAGGTTAAATTGCTTTTGTAGGTAGCCTTTACGCATATCCGCATCCACCAGCAATACTTTTTGGCCTGTTTTTGCTGCTACTGCGGCGAAGTTAGTGGAAATGAAAGATTTACCAATGCCTGGCGCAGGGCCAGAAATCATTAGAATATTGTTTTTCGCTTCCATCATGGCGAAATGTAAGCTAGTGCGCAGGCCGCGCAACGCTTCAATGGAGAGGTCAGCCGGGTTACTTTCCGCTAACAGTTTGTCTTTGCCTTTGTGGCGCTTAGCTAGGTGGGTAAGCTGTAACTGCATGTCAGACTTAGGCACGCTGGCGTATACTGGTAGGCCAATCGCTTCAATCTCGTCTGGGGATTCTACGCCTTTATGGAACACTGCTTTTACTAGTACAAACGCCACACTTAGCATACCGCCCAATAGCGTAGCCAATACTACAATCAGCGGTTTCTTTGGTTTGACTGCATTGGTGTGGGATTGCGCCGAATCGACAATGCGCACGTTGCCCACAGTACCCGCTTTCATAATGCGCAGCTCTTGTACTTTATTAAGCAGCTGCACATAAATTTGCTGGTTCACTTCCACGTCACGCGTCATACGAAGTACGGCTCGTTGCGTTTTCGGCAATTTTTGAATCTGTCTATTTAAACGCTCTTTTTCACCTAACAAGGTTTCACGCTTTTCTAGTAATGAGCGATACGCAGGGTGATCTTTGGTAAATTTTTGACTGACTTCACTTTCTTTAAAAGTAAGTTCATTAAGTTGCGCTTCTAGTGCAACCATTACCTTTAAGGTAGATTGCGCTTCTAACCCTAAATCGACCGATTCATTATCTTGTCGGTACTGATTCAGCGTATCTTCCGCTGCCGTTAAACTGGTTTTAATGTCCGGCAGGTGGCCCTGCAAAAACTCTAAACTTTTCTCTGCTTCTGCCGATTGGCGCGCCACATTTTGTAAGAAGTAGTTTTGGCTAATGTCGTTAACAATGCGCTCTATTACCGGTTTGTATTCCCCTTCTAGAGATAGCTGCAAAATACCAGTTTGTTTACCTCGCTCAGAAATAGACAGTGCTTGCTGAAGCTCAGTAATGGCATCTATTCTTGGTTTCTTGCCTATGGTGTACTGCTGCCCTTGCTTACCTTGTAGGTAAGTCACAAACAAACGGTAACCGTTACCTTCCGAAATTTCACCTGCTTTACCTGTTAGTAGTACGTTATCTTGCGCGTCACGTAGCTCAAAACCTTGATTGTTATCATCGGTTTGTACTAGCAGTAGTGTTTTGTCATCTAAATAATGCCATCGCTCAGATACCTCTAAACGACCTACATCAATGTAGGCTTGCTCACCGGTTAACCTTGCCAGGCCTTTGCCAATTACAGGCAAGTACTTAGGCTGTGCAACCGTTGTTAGGTTGAGCTTATCCACGGTTTGGCCTAACACCATACGCGACTTAATCAGCTCAATCTCTGTGGTAGCAGACGACTCTTGCGCAAACATGTCGCCTAAGCCATCACTAAGTAGTGAAGACATGCCACCGCTCTTTTGCTCTACCTGAATTAGCGCATCGGCTTTATAGATAGGCGTAGATAACAACGCAAAAGCGATACCGAAGCAGGTGAATACGAAGGTAGTGACGATGATGAGCCATTTGGCGTCTAGGAGGATGCCGAATAGTTTACCTAGATCGATTTCGTCGGAAGGGGAAGAAACGGAGTTTTGGGATGGTTTTGGGTTCTGCATTGGGGAATAGGTTCCGGAGTTTAAGCGGTTAAAGGGTAAATGGTCCTGTGGTCCTGTGGTCCTGTGGTCCTGTGGTCCTGTGGTCCTGTGGTCCTGTGGTCCTGTGGTCCTGTGGTCCTGTGGTCCTGTGGTCCTGTGGTCCTGTGGTCCTGTGGTCCTGTGGTCCATTTTTTCGTGCTGGACGTCAAATACAAGCCTAAATGACACTCATTTTACGACACCCTTTCTGAGTTTGATGAGCTTAGCTAACATCACGGAGATATGCTTCGCCTCGTTTATAAATATGAGCCCTTGCTCTTTGCTAAAGTACCCAAGTTCAATACCTATATACACTTGAGTAATCAGCTCTCCACACGAACCTTTTGCGTAATACAAAAACCTTGCAGATTCAGCTGGTGTTTCTCGCTCTTCACCTTCCGATATATTCGAAGGAATAGAAAGCGCACTACGAGAAAGTTGGTCTTTAAAACCGTAGTTTTTACAAGGTTCAAGTTGCCGTATTATATCAACCGTCAATCGAGAACTTTTCTTCCATACTTCTAACTGTTCAAACCCTAGTAGTCTCATCGCATTCTCTGCTCAAAGCCCAACCAAAGTAAAACAGGGCAAGTGTTTGTTCACATCCCACAGGGCCATAGGTCCATAGGTCCGCTCCATCCCGCCCTTACAATTTTTTTACCCATTCTTTCGCACTCTGCTCTATCAACTCATACGCGTGATCAAACGCTTCGCGGCTTTGGCGGTAGGGATCGGGGATGTCTTTTTGTCCTATCCATTGGCCAAAGAGCATGGTTTTGCCGCGGGCTTCTGGGGCGATGCTGGTCAGGGCTTCTAGGTGGCCTTTTTCCATGACTAGGATTAAGTCGTAGTCTTTGCACAGCTCACTAGTTAGCTGCTGTGAAGCGTGGTTTTCTACGTCTACGCCGTGCTCGGCGGCGACTTGAATCGCCGTTTTGTCTGCGGGTTTGCCGACTAGGCCGCTTTTGGCGCTGGCGATGCCTGCGGAGGCCACGGTTTTGGCTGGTAGCAGTTGTGCCAGCATGCGCTCGCCTATTGGGGAGCGGCGGTTCTGTGGTTCTGTGGTTCTGTGGTTCTGTGGTTCTGTGGTTCTGTGGTTCTGTGGTTCTGTGGTTCTGTGGTTCTGTGGTTCTAGCAAAAACCAAGCGCACAGCATGTCAAGCACTTACACCTCTCGACATGCCCTTCCCATAGGGCCATAGCACCATAGGTCCGCTCTTATTCCTCTTAATTCCCCCACCCTCTATAAGAGTTACCCGCATCACCGATGTTCTTAAGACCAGTCAGCGTTGGTAGTAATTGGGTCATTAAACGGTTCCAGCGCGCGAGTGGGGTCGCGGTGACGTACACTACGTCGTATGGCTGGAGTTCAAATTCTGTGCCTAAGAACAATGCGGTGGCATCTTGCATGTTCAGCTGGTAGATGTTGGCAATTTTATCTTGCTCGTCGGCGCGTGTTGGGCGAATCACGAAAATCCCTGTCGCATCTGCAGCCACTTCTTTAATGCCGCCTACGCTGCTTAGCGCTTCTGTCAGGCTCATGCCGTTGCGTTCCATCTTGAGCGTTTGTGGTTCACCCACTTCACCCATGACGAAGATTTTTTGTGCATCATTGCGCGGTACGTGGATGATGTCACCCGGTTGCATTAGGCGGTTTTGGGTTAGGTCGCCTTTTTGCATCAATGCGTATAACGATACGTGCTCTTCTTTGCCGTTTCTGGTTACCGTGACATTGCGCCAATCAGCGTCGGTTTCTAGACCACCCGCTAAATTCACCGCATCTAACAGCGTCATAGGGATATTGGTTACCGGTTTTTGACCTGGGCTAGATACCTCGCCAGTGACATAGACTTTTTTAGAGCGAAACGCTGCAACGTTGACATCCACTTGTGGGCTTTCAATGTACTTAACAAGCTTTGATGTGATTTCTGTACGGATTTCGCGAACGGTTTTCCCTTCTACATGGACTAAACCAATATAAGGATAAAAAATAGTGCCATCTGCGCTAACCCAATTACCGGCTTCCGCTGAACTACGGTATTGACCTGCTGGAATAGTCAGTTCTGGGTGATCCCAAATCGTTACATTAAGAATATCACCCGGCCCAACACGGTATTGGTAGTTAACCACCTCTGCATCCAATTTAGGATTAGGAGTGGATACCGGCTCTGGAATCTTAAATGATGCCACACGCTCTGGTGTTAGTGGGTAAACATTCACTAACTCAGATAAATCGGTAGTTTCACCCTCTGCCTGAATGACGTTTTTGTCGCTAGTTGAAATGTGGCCACCTGGTAAGGTACAACCAGCTATTAACAACGGGAATAGTGCCGTGATGGTGAGTTTTTTAACGTTATTCATGGGGCGTTATCGTTCCTGGGATTAGGTTCCTAGTTCCTGGAATATGAGGAAAAAGCTCCTAGTTCCTGGAAATATTGTCCTTTGGGGTCTATTGTTCTGGGGATATGTTGCAAGTTCAAGAGGGTAATGATATTTGCTTACCAATTTGGGAAGAAGATCATGGCGCGCTTTAAAACGCTACCGCCCGTTGGTGTTAAGCATATAACCCTATTATGCATCCGTTCTCATTTTTACTGCGATCCATGGCCGTACTGGTCTTCGCTGCTAACAATTAACTCCAGTCTTCAACCAAACAAGTTACATTCACGATAGTGATGAGCCTATTTGGCTGACATTTCCCGTCAGTTAATAGCTAAAACGTCGAATTTTGTTGTAAATCACCTGTTCTTTATGTTTTTTAGTTTGTTTTCAGTGATTAATCGTCACTTTTGACAGGCTGGTATTATCCACATTGAACATAGCATTACAATGAATAAGTCACTGGTTGCCTATCCAATATCACGGCACCTTCTGTCTACACGTCACTAGAACTCGACCACTTACAGTACGTAATTCCCTTGAGTTTCATTATCTTACCATTCCAAAAAGGCCGGACTTTAAGCGAGATTTTTTTTGTAGACAATTGTAATAATCATTGGTTTTCTTCAATATTAGTGAATACCTAACTGTCCCGGCTGCAATCAAGGGAAACACAAGTCACGTGCGCTGTATCGCAGCTTCACCTAAATCAAGCGTTTCTTTCTGCGAAATTAACCATGACTCTATTGCCATATTTTTACGTGACCACATTACACTTCTTTTAGGTATTCACCATAACAATATGATATTACAGTTTTTTTTAAACCAGCGTGTGAGAGGAGTGTTAGACAAGTTGATTTTAGACTTTTTAGAACGATTCTTTGTCCTAAAGAGCCCACCACATTCCGTATCAATACTTAAGATAGGTTTCTGCAATCGCTGCTTTTATGTACACATCTATTGTTTTATAAAAACATGTCGAATTGAAGTTAAATTTCGACACAAAATAGGGGCAAGATCCCACTTTAAGATTATGGAATGGTTCTGCGGGGTTATGTTTGTAAGGCTACACGCGTCAACGACAACAAATCGTTTTCTGTATAGCCATCCCCCCCTAGGAACCAGAAACCGCCCCTTTCTAGAAACCCGCTCCTAAACCGTTCTCCCCCAGGACCTAGGACCGCTCTTAACCCGCTCTATTCCCGCTCTATTACCCCATTCGGCCTCTGCAACCACGGCGATCTCGCATCGGTCAAATTAAACAACTGGTACTTACGGTTTAACATCTGCCCACCATCACGCGTGATTGGCTGCCAGAAAATGGTAGCGCGGTTGGCACTTGGTTTGACGGTCATAATGTCGAAGGGAATGGAGACATAAAACCCTTTGGTGAAACTGCCTTCGCCAAAGTCTTCCGTGCTCATGTTGGTGAAGCTGGCATACGCTCCGGCGATCACGCCGCTGTCAAACTGCTTGGAGAAATCCACACGGGTGCCTAAATCGCCAGCAAGGAATTTACCCACGCCCACTTTTAATAACGTGTTATCAATAAAGTTCCACTGCGGCATGTAGTAGCCAGTTAGGAAACCGGTTGTGCCTTGAGGGAGTACCTTGTAGTAACGGCCATCGCGTTCACTGTATTGTTGCTCTTCGGTGAATATGCCAAACCAACTATTGGGGTCTCGCTGCGAGACAAGGTTAACATCCGCGCCTATGGCCCAGTTTTGGTTCAGTGGGCGATATAACACCTCGCCCCCCGCGCCTGCGAACATGCTTTCTAAGTAGCCGCCATACGCTTGGCTGTAAAATCCGTTGCCCAGCTCATCTAACCAGGTTAATTGCAGGTTGTTCATGCGTACCGGGTTATCGGTTACGTAGGAGCGAAACAAGGTGCGTACCCTTGGGACATCGGTGCCATCGGGTGGCACTTCGTAGTTAAAACTGTCGTAGTTATCTACTACATTAAAGTGAATGCCACCAGACACGTTAAAATTACGAGTTAGCCAGTACTCTGCGCCTACGTCTACACCAATTTCAAACAGGTAGAAATTTTCAGCCGAACCAAAAGATTGCGCTAATGTGGGCGATACGTGGTAATCGAAGGCATCAAAGCCGTCATACACGGTTTTCTTAGTCGCACTGTCGCTTAAGTCAATCTCTTCTCGCCCTGTAGCGGCGTCGATAAAGCTTTTATCAATGCTTTGTTTTAGGGCGATGGTTTGGTAGGTTTTCGCATCAATGGTGGTGGACATCACTGGAATGTTTTCTGCAGTCTCAACAATTTCATACGTTTCAATGTTGCTTGGCAGGGTATTACTTAGAATCGCGGCAGCGCGCTCTTGCGCCTCTACTCGGTCGCGATATTTGCTTTGACTCGCTGTCACGATGGCTTTATCACCATCAATGGCAATAGTCGCTTCCTTGTAACCGGCATTACTTTCTAGCTGGTTTGCTAGCTGCGGCCAATCTACATCTTCTACGCTTTGGGCGGCGTCATTTGGCCTTGGTTGTACTTCTGGCTCATCTAACCAAACGGCTTTCATGTCGTTAAAATTGGTACGAAGGGTCACGCCAAGAGCGAGTGTGTTGCCTCGCTCATAGCTCACCCGTGCATCCCCCCAATCTCCAAGACGATACAATGCGCCCACGTTCCACGGTGTGGCAGGGGTCATGTCACTGTATCCTTGAACATGAGGGGCATCTTGGGAGTAGTTATTACTGTCATACTCTAATTTAAAGCGCAGCGGTTGCCATGGTGTTTGGTATTCTACGCCACCAAATAGTGCCGCAGGGCCTCTAAACCAGCGCTCATAGTTGGTTTGCCCTCCGCCGCCTTTTGTGTCACTTGGTCTCGTGCAGAACCCATCGCTAACATGGCAAAATGGATTGGGGATGTTGTCTCTGGTGCCTAAATAGCCCCAGCCCATTCCAAGGGTAAAGTCTAGATTGCCATAACGTTTAGTGGCGGCAACAAACTCGCCATCAAATAACCCGGTTCCGCCAAAATCGCGAAAGCCGACCGACGTTTCTGGCAGGTAGTCACCTTCTTCTAATAAACGAATTTTAAAGTCGATGCCTTTATCAGCCCAATCGGTATCACCACTAAAACCCGGATCATTGCTGTAAGGGATCCCCTGAACAATGGTGTAGCGTACTGTGGTTTCCAGCCAAGGCATCAACTGTAAGCTAATGCTGTATTTATGGTAATCATTATTCCAATTACCATTAATACTAAACTCGCCTTCACGCGCCATTCGGCCTGTGGGCATTTGCATTAACCCTACGCCCCCAAAATCTGACTGCGATGGAGTAAGGATTGCAGGCTCAAAGGGGTCAGCGAATACCGCGCTACTCAACACACTACCCGTTAGCGCCGATGATATAGCCAAGGCCAGTAAGGAAGGGGCTTTATTATTCATTATTATTGATTACCTTATGACGAAGCAGTTGCGCGATATCTTGGTTAAGTGAGGCGTATTGTGATGGCAGTGAGTCAAACGGCACCAAGACTAACGCCCCCGGCGCTAAGAAGTGTGGTTTAAAATTCCAATTACCATAATCAGCGGTGTCGATATGCCCATCGGGCTGAATGATCAATGCTTGGCTGGTGCTCGCACTGTCTAGTCTTAGCTTACCCTGCGCCCTGAAATAGTCGGCCAAAAACCATTGTGAGCGTAGTCGCAGTTGCTCGCTGCGTTTTACCGCGCCAAACCAATAAAGATGAGGGTCTCTGGTGGTGATATTGAGCTGATACTGCCCATCGAGTAATGGATTTTGTTTTAGTTGTGACTGCACTACATCATAGTCAAGGGGGGTAAATTCCCTGTATTTAAACTCGGCGGCTTCAATCTGCGCGATCACTTTATCTGCGCCAATTTTCGGCTCTTCAAGGTGTAATTGTTGCAGCTTGTTCAACACGCTGCGCTTTTGTTCGTCAATTAACGCTTGTTTTTGCAGATCAAACAGTTGCGCTTGTAATGGCTCGAGTTGCTGTTGTTGGTTACTGGCCTGCAACTGAGTGTCTTTTAATACCTGCTCCAAACGCGTGGGCTGGTTGTAATCCAAACGAATGCTTTGCTGCGGCAACGATACCGACAAACCAACCGACAGAACCGTCGCGATAGAAGGAAAAGCTAGGAGAAGTAAGGCACTAGCGGTGATGAGTTTTTTACATCCTTGAAGCATGGGGGATCCTTGAGAGTTTTAAAATGGTCCTGTGGTCCTGTGGTCCTGTGGTCCTGTGGTCCTGTGGTCCTGTGGTCCTGTGGTCCTGTGGTCCTGTGGTCCTGTGGTCCTGTGGTCCTGTGG